>NZ_JBHXML010000056.1:0-69677 GCF_042720345.1 Kitasatospora sp. NPDC058478
GTCCGCCCGGAGGGCGGGCGTGGCGGCGCTGGGGTGCGTGCATCGCAAGGCGGAGGAGGGAGTCCATGCGGAGCATCGGCGACCGACGACAACGCGGCGAGGTGCGTGCCCCAGCGCCGGCGCGCAGGCGGGGGTTTGACGACACGCCCTAGGGTCGTCGGCGACGGAGATCCCGCCCGACCGCGAGGAGCGATCCACCATGAGCACGTTCGTACTGGTCCCCGGTTTCTGGCTCGGCGCCTGGGCCTGGGAGGAGGTCGCCGGGCCGCTGCGCGCCGACGGGCACACCGTCCACCCCGTGACGCTGCCCGGGCTGGCGGAGCGCGCGGGCGAGGCCGAGCCGATCGGGCTGGCGGAGCACATCGCCGCGCTGGCCGACCTGCTGGTCCGCGAGGACCTGTGGGAGGTGGTGCTGGTCGCGCACAGCGGCGCCTGCGCCCCAGCCGGCGGCATCGCGGACCGGATGCCGGAGCGGATCCGCCGGGTGGTCTACCTGGACAGCGGCCCGATGATCGACGGCGGTTCGCTGTACGACCTCTGGCAGCCCGACCACCGCGCGGCGGCCGACGCCTCGGTGGTCGACGGCCGCCTCCCGATGCCCTCCTGGGCCGACCTCGCCGCCGACGGCGCCAGTGTGGAGGGCCTGGACGAGGCCGCGCTCGCCCGGATCCGCGAGCGGGCCACCCCGCAACCGGCCGGGGCGTACCGGGACCGGCTGCGGCTGACGGGCGCCTCGGCCGCGCTGCCGCAGGCACTGGTGACCTGTTCCTTCCCGCTCGCCCAGGTGCAGGCGATGATCACGGCCGGCCACCCGTGGTTCGCCGGGCTCGACGGGCCGAACTGGGAGCTGCGCGAACTGCCCACCGGGCACTGGCCGATGTTCTCCCGCCCGGCCGACACGGCGGCGGTGCTGGCCGGGCTCGCGGCGCTCTGACCCGCCCTCGGCTCGGACCCGTCCGCGGGTTCGTCTGCGGGTTCGTCTGCGCGAAGCCCCGTTGACGTCGCAGGATGGGCACGGCGCCGGGCACACGGCCCGGCGCCCGTCCGGCCGAGGGCCGGATCCCACGGGAAAGCGAGCCCCTGCGGATGCACGCGGAGCGCGAGAAGTGGCCGCTGGAGGCCGTTCGGGTCAGGCTCGGGTACGAGACGAACGGCAGCCACGGGCCGACCTCCCGGAAGGCCGCCCTCACCGGCGCCCTCGCCGACGCGCTGGACGACGCCCGGCGCGCCCGGCTGCTCGACGTCCGCGACCACACGCCCGTCACCCTCGCCCTGCGGGCCGGGGTGGCCATCGACACCACGGAGGACCGGGTATGACCAGCACCGCCGAGGAGTACGACGTCATCGTCCTGGGGGGCGGACCGACCGGCGAGAACGTCGCCGACCGGACGGCCTCCGCCGGGCTGCGCACGGTGATCGTGGAGGCCGAACTGGTCGGCGGCGAGTGCTCGTACTGGGCCTGCATGCCGAGCAAGGCGCTGCTGCGCCCGGTGGCCGCGCTGGCCGACGCCCGCGCGGTGGCCGGCTCCCGGGAGGCGGTCGGCGACCGGCGGCTGGACCCGGCCGCGGTGCTGGCCCGGCGGGACTCCTTCGCCTCGCACTGGAACGACGACGGCCAGGTGCAGTGGCTGCGGGACGCCGGCATCGAGCTGGTGCGCGGCCACGGCCGGCTGGCGGGCGTGCGGACCGTCACCGTGGAGGCCGAGGACGGCACCGAGCGGGTGCTCACCGCCCGGCACGCCGTCGCCGTGTGCACCGGCAGCCGTCCGGTGCTGCCCACGGGCGTGCCGGGGCTGGCGGAGGCCCACCCGTGGACCAACCGGGAGGCGACCGCCGCTCCGGCCGTGCCCGGGCGGCTGGCGGTGGTCGGCGGCGGCGTGGTCGGGGTGGAGCTCGCGACCGCCTGGCGGGCGCTCGGCTCCGAGGTGGTGCTGCTGGTGCGCGGCGACCACCTGCTGCCGCGGATGGAGCCGTTCGCGGGCGAGCTGGTCGCTGAGGGCCTGCGCGAGGCCGGGGTGGACCTCCGGTTCGGGACGGAGGCCACCGCGCTGGAGCGGGCGGACGGCGCCGGGCCGGTGGTCCTGACGCTCGGTGGCGGCGAGCGGCTGACCGTGGACGAGGTGCTGTACGCGACCGGACGGGCCCCGCGCACCGCCGACGTCGGGCTGGAGCAGGTCGGGCTGAAGCCGGGCGGCTGGCTGGAGGTGGACGACAGCTGCACCGTGCTCGGCGTCGACGGCGAGTGGCTGTACGCCGCCGGGGACGTCAACCACCGGGCGCTGCTCACCCACCAGGGCAAGTACCAGGCCCGGATCACGGGCTCGGCGATCGTGGCCCGCGCCCAGGGGCGTGCGCTGGACACCTCCCGCTGGGGCGCGCACGCCGCGTCGGCCGACAGCGCGGGCGCGCCGCAGGTCGTGTTCACCCATCCGGAGGTCGCCGCCGTCGGACTGACCCTGGCGGCGGCCGAAGGGGCCGGGCTGCGGGTCAAGGCCGTCGACCACGACTTCGGCGCCGTCGCCGGGGCCTCGCTGTACGGCGACCACTACCGCGGCCGGGCCAGGGTGGTCTTCGACCTGGACCGCGAGGTGCTGGTCGGCGCCTGCCTGGTCGGCCCCGGGGTCGCCGAACTGCTGCACTCGGCGACCGTCGCCGTGGTCGGCGAGGTGCCGATCGACCGGCTCTGGCACGCCGTGCCCTCCTACCCGACGATCAGCGAGGTGTGGCTGCGGCTGCTGGAGGGCTGCCGGGGGTGAGCCGGGCGGGTGAGCCTTCCTGACGAGAGAGCCTTCCGGGTGAGTGGGCGCGGCGAGATGTGGCCGCCGGTGGACGGCGGGACACTGGGCGGCGGGGGCCGTCCCGGGGGGCCGTACTCGTCACCAGGTGGTGTGGGCATGACCGAAGTGCTGTTGGCCGTCGGAACCGAGAAGGGCCTCTTTCTCGGCCGCAGCCGCGACCGGCTGGACTGGGAGTTCAGCGGGCCGCACTTCCGGATGAACGCGGTCTACTCCGTCTCCATCGACCGCCGCGACGGCCGCACCCGGCTGCTGGTCGGCGCCGACAGCAGCCACTGGGGGCCGTCCGTCTGGCGCTCCGACGACCTCGGCGCCACCTGGTACGAGCCGCCGCAGCCGGCGATCCGCTTCCCCGAAGCCACCGGCGCCTCGCTCACCCGGGTCTGGCAGCTCCAGCCGGCCGGCCCGGAGGCCCCCGGCGTCGTCTACGCCGGCACCGAGCCCGCCGCGCTGTTCCGCTCCGAGGACGGCGGCGAGACCTTCCGCCTGGTCGAGTCGCTCTGGAACCACCCGCACCGGACCGACTGGAGCGCCGGCTACGGCGGCCAGGGCCTGCACACCGTCGTCACCGACCCGCGCGACCCGCAGCGGCTGCTGGTCGCCGTCTCCACCGGCGGCGTCTACCGCAGCAAGGACGGCGGCGACAGCTGGGAGCCCGCCAACACCGGCCTGCGCGCCGAGTTCCTCCCGGAGGAGGGCCAGTACCCCGAGTTCGGCCAGTGCGTGCACAAGATCGCCCCCGACCCCGTCGACCCCGACCGGCTGTACCTGCAGAACCACGGCGGCGTCTACCGCAGCGACGACTGGGGCGCGAGCTGGCGCTCCGTCGCCGACGGGCTGCCCGCCGCGTTCGGCTTCGCCGTCGCCGCCCACCCGCGCCGGGGCGACACCGCCTACCTGTTCCCGCTCGGCGGCGGGGACGACCGCATCCCGCCCGGCCGCCGGTGCCGGGTCTTTCGCACCACCGACGGCGGCACCAGCTGGCAGCCGCTCGCCGACGGCCTGCCCGGCGAGGACCACTACGGCATCGTGCTGCGCGACGCGCTGCGCACCGACGACGCCGAACCGGCCGGGATCTACTTCGGCAACCGGACCGGCGACGTCTACGGCAGCCACGACGAGGGCGAGAGCTGGTCACCGCTGCTCTCCCACCTGCCGGACGTGCTCTGCGTCCGGGCCGCGGTGGTGGCCTGACAATTCGGTTGCCCCCGGGCGCGCTCTCGTCGACCATGACGGCGGACGAACGACCGTGCGAATGGGGCTGGGTGTGACCGAAACGAACTGGGTGATCGGGCGGAACGGCGAGGGCGTACCGGTGGTGCGCTACCTCCCGGGCGAGCGGGAGGGGCGGCCCTGGGCCGACCTGCTGGAGGTGGTGGACGGGAGCGGCGGCACCGACCCGGTGGAGTTCGTCCGCACCGAGCTGGCCGGGTGGGTGGTCTCCGGGACCCCCGAATTCGGCCTCGCCCTGCTGGAGCACGGCGCCACCGTGCTCCGGCACTCCCACGCCATGCGGCGCGACCTGGTCGCCGACCCGCCGCCCGCCGACTGGGCCGGGGCCCCGCTGCGCGGCGGCCTGCGGGCCGTGCCCTGCGACCGCGCGCCCGAGGACCTGTTCGAGGCCTGGCGGGCCGCGTTCGCCCCGGGGCACCCGGACCACTTCGCGGGCGACGACCGGCAGGCCCTGGCGCAGCGGATCGCCCCGCTGCTCGCCGGCGAGGTCATCGGGCCGGTGCTGCCGTCCAGCCTGCTCGCCGTGGACGCGCAGGACCGGGTGGTGGCCGGGCTCGTCCTCACCGACCGCGGCGGCCTGCCGTGGATCGCCGACGTCTTCCGGCACCCGGAGCTCGGCTACCGGGGCCTCGGCGCGGACCTGCTGCGCCGCGCCGTCGCCGACGCCGCCGAACGCGGGCTCGTCGAGGTGCAGTTGGCCGTCACCGACAGCAACCCGGCCCGTCGGCTCTACGAGTCCCTGGGCTTCGAGGTGCTGAGCACCTCGCTGACCGTGATCGTGCCGGAAAAGGGCTGACGGCCACCGAATCCTGTCCGGCCGGTCTCGGTGGATCAGCCCGAGACCGGCCGGACCGGCCAGGGCACGCCCTACGACCGGGCCAGCTCCAGGACGGCTATCCCGGCCAGCACGATGAGGCTGGCGCTCAGCCGCAGCCGGCCGAGCCGCTCCCGGAACACCACGGTGGCGATCAGGGCGGCGATCACGATGCTCGTCTCGCGCAGCGCCGCGATCGTCGCCAAGTCTCCCCGGGACTGCGCCCACACCACCAGGCCGTAGGCCGTCAGCGAGAGCACGCCTCCCGCGATCCCCACCGGCACCACCTTGCCGACCCCGGCCAGCAGCGAACGGCCGCGCCGGGCCCAGGCGATCAGCGCGAGCGTCGGCCCCTGCAACAGGAACAGCCAGGCCACGTAGCCGCCGACCGTCCCGGCGTGCCGGACGCCGCTGCCGTCCAGCACCGTGTAGACGGCGATCATCACGCCCGTCCCGGCGGCGGCCCCGAGCGCGGGCAGTTGCGCCCGCCCCGGGACGCCCTTGGCGAAGGCCAGCCCGATCAGGCCGCAGGAGATCACCACGACGCCCAACAGCTCGCCCGCGCCCGGGTGCTGGCCGAGCACGGTGGCCGACAGCAGGGCCACCAGCAGCGGCGCCGAGCCGCGCGCGATCGGGTACATCTGCCCGAAGTCGCCCAGCTGGTAGGCCCGTAGCAGCAGGACCGTCGACGTCGTCTGGACGGCGACCGAGGCCAGCAGGTACGGCCAGGACGAGGCCGCCGGCAGCGGGTTGAGCAGCACCAGGACCAGCGCGCACGCGGTGTAGGTCAGGTTGATCAGCGCGAAGCCGACCAGCTTGTCCGGAATCCGGTGCGCCAGGCCGTTCCAGACGGCGTGCAGCACGGCCGCGGCGAGCACGGCCACCGGCACGGCCGGCACGATCTCGGGCATGGCGAAGCTCCCCTCCGACGGCCTTCCGGCGACCCGGCACGGCCTGGAACCGAATTCCACGCTACCCTAGCGTCATGGAAGGACATTCCGACATGACGCCCCTGGAGTCCCAGCTCGCCGCGCGGATCCGGGCCCGGCTCGGCGACCTGCGCGGCGCCGAGGCGCGGGTGGCCGAGGTGGTGCTCGACCGGGGCGCCGGCCTGGTGCACCTGAGCGTCAGCGACGTCGCCGCACTGGCCGGCACCGCCCCCTCCTCCGTGGTCCGGGCCTGCCAGCGGCTCGGCTTCCGCGGCTACCAGGAGCTGAAGATCGCCGCCGCCCGGCACTCCCCCGCCACGGCCCCGGCCCCCGCCGACGACGACGCACGCGACCCGGCCGCCCGGGCCCTCGCCGACACCCTGCGGGCCGCCCGCGCGGCCCTGGACGGGATCACCGCCACGCTCACCGCCGACGACCTGCGGGCGGCCGCCGACGTGCTGGCCGGCGCCGGCCAGGTGGTGCTGGTCGGTTCCGGGCTGTCCGGCGCGGTGGTGCTCGACCTCGCCTACCGGCTGCGCGCGCTCGGCCTGCGCGTCGACGCCCCCGCCGACCCGCTCACCGCCCAGCTGGCCGCCGCCCAGCTCCCGCCCGACGGCGTCTGCTTCGCGGTCAGCCACGGCGGCGCCACCCCGCTGGTGATCGACGCCGCGCGCCGGGCCCGGGCGGCCGGGGCGGCCGTGGTCGCGCTCACCAGCTACGCCCGCTCGCCGCTCACCGAGACGGCCACCCACACCCTGGTCGCGGGCGGGCAGGACCTGGTCTTCGGCCTGGAGACCACGGCCAGCCGGCTCGCCCACCTGGCCGCCGTCGACGCGCTCGCCCAGACCCTGCTGGCGCTGCGCGGGCGACCCGCCGAACAGGCCCTCGGCCTCTCGGCGGACATCACCGCGGACCACACGTACTGACCGCGGCGGGCGCCCGGCGGCGACGGCAGCCCGGAGCTGTCGGAGGCGCTGTGTAGGCTCGCGGGCATGGCGAGGGTGACACGGGACGATGTGGCGCGGGTGGCGGGGACGTCCACGGCGGTCGTGAGTTATGTGATCAACGACGGGCCGCGGCCGGTGGCGCCCGCGACCCGGGCGCGGGTGCTCGCGGCGGTCGAGGAGCTCGGCTACCGCCCCAACCGGGTCGCCCAGGCGATGGCACGGCGGCGGACCAACCTGCTCGGCATGGTCGTGCCGGACGCCCGCCAGCCGTTCTTCGCCGGGCTCGCGCACGCCGTCGAGCAGGCCGCCGCCGACCACGGCCGGCTCCTGCTGATCGGCAACTCCGACTACGTGGACGAGCGCGAGGCGCACTACATCCGCGCGTTCCTCGGCATGCAGGTCGACGGGCTGATCCTCGTCACCCAGGACCCGGCCACCCCCGGGCTCACCGGCTTCGACGTGGGCGACGGCACCTCGGTCGTGCTGCTGCACCACCGGGCGGAGACCGCCGACGGCGTCGCGGTGGTGGCGGACGACGAGGGCGGCGCCCGCGAGGTGGTCCGGCACCTGCTCGGGCACGGCCACGCCGAGGTGCACTGCTTCGGCGGCACCCTCGCGCTCAGCCCGCACGACCCGGTCACCGGGCGGACGGCCGGCTGGGCCGCCGCGCTGGCCGAGGCCGGGCTGGCGACCGAGGGGCGGCTGGTGCCGGCGCCGTTCGACCGCGTCCGGGCGCACGCCGAAGCGCTCGCCCTGCTGGCCCGGCCCGACCGGCCGTCCGCCGTGTTCTGCACGACCGACGACCAGGCGATCGGCCTGCTGCGGGCCGCCGACGACCTGGGCATCCGGGTGCCGGAGCAGCTCGCGGTGGCCGGTTTCGACGACATCGCCGAGGCGGTGATCGCCGGCCCGGCGCTGACCACCGTCGCGACCGCGCAGGACGAGATGGCCCGCGCCGCGGTCGACCTGGTCCTCGGCGGGGCCGAGCGGCGCTCCACCGGCGCGCGGACCTTCCCGGCCCGGCTGGTGCTGCGGCGCACCTGCGGCTGCCCGGCGCCGGAGCGGGCGGCAGCAGGCGCAGCCGCGATCTGACTCCGCGCCACGCGCGCTCCGGACCGGTCGGGCCGCTGCCGGGCCGCCTACCGCCGCACGGGCGCGCCGGTCAGCGGAGTTCGCGCGCCGGTCAGCGGAGTTCGTCCGCGAGGAGGTCCATCAGCAGGTTGTCGTGCCAGGTGCCGTCCGGGCCGCGCTCGTACTGGCGCATGGTGCCGACGGAGCGGAAGCCGACCTTCGCGTAGCAGCGGATCGCGGCCGTGTTGTCGGCCGCCGGGTCGATGATCAGCCGGTGGTAGTGGTGGTGGTCGACGAGGTGGCGGGCCAGCGTGCGGACGGCGTCCGCGCCGAGGCCGACGCCGTGGACCTCCGGGTCGAGGTAGATGTCGATGCCGGCGTGCCGGTACTCGTCGTCGTTGTTGGCGTACCACTGGATGGCGCCGACGATCTTCCCGCCCACCTCGACGGCGAGGGTCTCGGTGTCGGGCTCCTCCAGGTCGCTGGCGACGGCGTCGGCGAGGTCGTCACCGCCCCGCCAGCGGGCGAACACCTCGGGCGTGCCGCGGATGGCCGCGAGCGCCGGGATGTCGTCGGTGCCGGCGGTGCGGAGGGTCACCAGGGTGCCGTGCAGAATCGTCCCCATATGGGGCATGTTGGCACGGAAACAGGCATCCGGCGAGCTGTTTTTCGGTATTCCCCGCGATCGCCCGCACCCCCTCCGAGCAGCGACGATGCTCCACCGCGAAGCACTCGGCGAGAGCGGGCCCCGGGGCGGGGTCAAGGCCCGCCCGCGGCCGGGGCTCAGGCCGCCGGTTCACCCAGCGGGCCGAGCCACACGGCGGTGACCCCGCTGACGTAGCGGGCGCCGCAGTGGTCGTCGGGGACGACGAGCTGCGGGCCGGCGGCGTCCAGCGGGGCGCCGTCCATGCTGGTGGCCAGCAGGATCCGCTGGCCGCCGAAGTCGGGGTCGATCTCGGCCCAGGAGACGACGGCCCGGTGGCCGTCCGCGCCGCTGACCGACAGCAGGAAGCGCAGCCGCTGCTTGCGGCCGGAGAAGTCGATCCGGGGCCGGGCCGCGCACAGCACGTCCCAGAGCGCGGGCCCCTCGTAGTCGTGCCGCTGCTCGCCCTCGGCCAGGCAGTCGAAGCTGACCTCGACGCGGTGCGCGGGGAGGGCGCGCAGCTGGTCGACCGACAGCTCGGCGGGCCGGTCGAAGTGGCCGTGCAGCCGGACGGTGGGGCTCGACGGGGTCATGGTGCTCCCTCCTCCCGGGCCGCGCCGCTGCGACCCGGGAGGGGGTTACCCGAGGGAGGGCTCGGGCATTCGCAGCTGCGGCGCTGAAAGGATGATTTCAGCGGCATCTGCGATGGGGCAGAGCGCTTTCAGCTGGTAACTGCGGAGACAGGGGCGGGCATGTCCGAGGAGGCGGCTCGGCGCGCCCCGCACCGGTGGAAGCCGATGGAAGCCGCGAAAGCCGATGGAAGCGGCACCGCAATCGGGCGGACGGCTGGTTCCGCACACCCGCCGAGGGGCCCGCACTGGATGATCCGACAAGAAGAATCACCGCCGCATGACTTGCATTTACGATGCCCATGCGCACCTGAACCTTGCACTTGCGAGGCACAGCCGTGCGCGGCGCACAAAGGCGAGAGCGAGAGCGAGATGAGCGAGAGATGATCGTCGGCGACCTGCTGCACCTCGACGACCTGGACATCCGCCTGGCCTGGGGCACCCCGGACCTGCTCGACCGCCCGGTCACCGGGCTCAGCTCCACCGACCTCCAGGACCCGGCCCGCTACCTCCAACCCGGCGAACTCGTCCTCACCGGCCTGGTCTGGTGGCAGCCCGCCGACGCCTCCGGCGCGCTGCGCTTCGCCACCGCCCTGCGCAGCGCGGGCGTGGCGGCGCTGCTGGCCGGCGAGGGCACCCACGGCAGCGTCCCGGACAGCCTCGCCGACGCCTGCCGCACCCACGGCATCCCGCTGCTGGCGGTGCCCGCCGGAGTCAGCTTCCGTGCCGTCACCGACCGCGTCTACCTGCGGCTCTGGGGGGACCTGCGGGCCGGCGCCCAGGACACCGCGGCGATCCCGGAGACCGTCCGGCACGAACTGCTCGACCTGCTGCACGCGGACGCCGGGGCCGGCGAGGTGCTGGCCCACGCGGTCGGCCGGCTCGGGGTGCCGGACTGCTCGATCACCACCGCCGGCGGCCGGGCCGTCGCCGCCACCGCCGCTGCCGTCACCGCCGCTGCCGTCACCGCCGCTGCCGTCACCGCCGCACCCGCCACTGCCGCACCCGTCCCGCCCACCGGGCGCGGCGACACCGGGCTGCCCGTCGGGCCCCAGGACGGCTCGCCGTTCGACGGCTGGCGGCTGCGCCCGCACCTGCGCTCGGCGGCGGCCGAACCGGCACTCCAGGCCCTGGCCGAACTGCTCGCCCCGCTCGCCGCCCGCGCCCACGCCGACGCGGGCGCGCGGCGCCGGGCCGCCGGGCGGCTACTGGACGCGCTCGCCGGGGAGGCCGGGCTCGCCGAGCCGCTCGCGGCCTGCGGGCTGGACGGGGCCGAGTCGCTGGTGGCGGTCACCGCGCGGATCGACGGCGGCCTGGCGGGCGAGGCGGGTGCCGCACCGGGCGACGGCCCGCCCGCCGCCTGGGCGGCGTACGCGCTGGCGGAGGCGCTGCACCCGCTCGGCGCGCCATACGCCGCCGGGACCGACCGCGGCGGGCGGTCCGCCGCGCTGGTGGCCGCGCCGGTCGAGCAGGTCGCCGAACGGCTGCGCCGGGCCCGGCCCGCGCTGCAGAGCCGGCTGACCGGCCGGTGCACCCTGCGGGTGGGCGTCGGCCCGGCCGCCCCGCCCGCCCCCGCCGCGCTGCGGGCGGCGCTGGTGCAGGCCCGCTACGTACTGGAGGGCTCGGCCGGCCCGGTCGGCAGCGCCGCCGAACTGGACTCGCTGGACGGACTGCTGCGCGGCATCCCGCCGGAGGTGACGGCCGCCTTCCACACCCGGTTGCTGGCCCCGCTGGCCGCCCACGACCGGGAGAACAGCGTCTCGCTGCTGGGCACCCTGGCGGTCTTCCTGGACCACGACGGCTCGTGGGCGCGGACGGCCGAGGCGCTGTGCATCCACGTCAACACCGTGCACTACCGGATCCGCCGGATCGAGGAGCTGACCGGCCGCAGCCTGGCCCGACTGCGGGACCGGCTCGACCTGCGGACCGCCCTGCTCTGCGCCCCGCAGCCGGTCCGGGCTCAGGCTCCGGCTCAGGCTCGGTAGACCGCCGACGGGAGCGGCGGCTGCTGCGGGGGGACTGACTGAGGGGCCCAGGGCTTCAGGGTGTGTCGTCGAGGCGCAGCCGGGCGCTGACCTCGCCGAGGCCTTCGGCGAGCACGGCCAGCTGCTCGCGGGTGAGCACGTCGATCAGCAGCTCGCGGACCAGGGCGACGTGCCCGGGTGCGGCCTGCCGCAGTGACTCCCGCCCCTGGTCGGTGAGTTCGGCGATGACGCCGCGCACGTCGCTGGGGCAGGAGCGGCGGGCGACCAGGCCCATCCGCTCCAGTTGGGTGACCTGGTAGGTGAGGCCGCTCTTGGAGGTGACCAGCTTGTCGGCGAGTTCGGTCATCCGCAGCGCGTGGGCCGGGGCGGCGGACAGGTGGACCAGGATCTCGTACTGCTGGTGCGAGAGGCCGGAGTCCTCCTTGAGCTGGCGCTCCAGTCGGCGGTTGAGCAGGTTGCTCGCGACGACGAAGCCCCGCCAGGCAGCCATCTCGTCCTGGTCCAGCCAGCGGGGTTCGTTCAGTGTGGACATGTGGTGAAGCCTACTCCTGTTGTTCAAATTCGAACGAAGGTGTACGGTCAGCGAGTAGAGGTTCAAATTTGAACTACTCTGCCGAGCCACCAGTCCCGTTCGACCCAGGAGGAGGACGCCATGAGCACCGCGGCCCCCGAGCGTATGCCCGCCCTGTACCTCTCGCACGGCGCGCCGCCGCTCGCCGACGACCCGGTCTGGCCCGGTGAACTGGCCGCCTGGTCCGCCGACCTGCCCCGGCCCAAGGCCGTCCTGATGGTCTCCGCCCACTGGGAGGAGGCACCGCTCGCCCTCGGCGCCGTCACCACCGTGCCGCTGGTGTACGACTTCTGGGGCTTCCCCGAGCACTACTACCAGGTCCAGTACGCCGCCCCCGGCGCACCGGCGCTCGCCGACCGCGTCCGCAAGCTGCTGCGCGCCCCCGGCACGTCCGTCCAGGACATCCCCGACCGCGGCCTCGACCACGGCGCGTACGTCCCGCTGGTGGAGATGTTCCCGGAGGCCGACATCCCCGTCCTCCAGATCTCCATGCCCACGCTCGACCCACAGCGGCTGCTGGAGATCGGCCGCCGGCTCGCCCCGCTGCGCGACGAGGGCGTGCTGATCGTCGGCAGCGGCTTCTTCACCCACAACCTGCGGGCGCTCAGCAACGACGGCCGGATCAGCTCGGTGATGGCCGAGTTCGACGACTGGGGCCGGCGCGCCCTGGACGCCCACGACCTGGACGCGCTGCTCGACTTCGAGCGCAAGGCCCCCGCCGGGCGGCTCGCCCACCCGCGCACCGAGCACTTCGCCCCGCTGTTCGTCACCCTCGGCGCCGGCGAGGCCGACCTCGGCAGCCAGCGCAGCGTCATAGACGGGTTCTGGATGGGGCTCGCCAAGCGGTCGATCCAGCTCGGCTGACCGGGCGCACCGTAACTGAGGGTTACAGCGCGCAGCAGGTGAAGCGCTCGCCGATGTGCTCGGGCTGCTCGGCCTCGTCGACCAGGGCGACCGCGTAGTCCGGCACCGAGATCCGGCTGCGCCCGGCAGCATCCGTGAGCAGCTGCTCCAGGCCCGTCCGGTAGCGGCCGGTCCGCTCCCCCGGGCCGATCTCGGCGGCCGGGCTGAGCACCGTCCAGCGGACGTCGGAGACCGCCCGGTAGAAGTCCAGCGCCGCGCCGTGCGCGTGCATGATCTCCAGCACCGGCTCCGGCAGCCCCGGCGCGTCCCAGACCCGCACCCCCGGCGCGGTCTCCAGGCTGCCCGCGCCGCCGACCGCGATCAGCCGGGGCGCGGCGTCGCCGAGCGAGCGCAGGCCCTCCACCAGCGAACGGGCGGCCGGCCCGATCAGTGCCAGGTGGCCCGGGCCGTCGCCGCCGCCGACCGCGCTCACCAGGACGTCCTGGCCGGCCGCCACCCGGGCCACCTGGGCCGGGTCCAGGACGTCCGCGCGTTCGACGAAGGCCGCCCCGCCCTGGTAGCGGTCCGGGTCGCGGACCACCGCGGTGACTTCGTGCCCGCGCGCGGCCGCCTCCGCGACGATGGCACTGCCGATGGTGCCGTTGGCGCCGATCACGGCGATTCTGGCCATGGGGTACCTGCCTGTCTCTCGGGTGGTGGGGTCGGGGAAGCTCGCCGCGACGTGGCATCAGCCAGGTTCGATTATCGGACGGTTCCACTGCGACGGCCCGAGACGTCGGCCTGTCGTGTGACGGGTGCGCCGGGCGGGGAGAACCGAACGGCCGCCAAGTCCTCGTGGACTCGGCGGCCGGTCGTTCAGGCGGTGGCTCAGGCGGTGGCCCAAACGTTGGCTCAGGCGTTGCCGGTGGCGATGCGCTCGGCCAGGGTGCCGTCCAGCGCCTGGGCCCAGAACTGCGCGAGGCCGTGCGGGTCGGCGCAGTCGATCGTCACGTGTCGTACCAGAGATCCCATCCGGCTACTCTGACCTGCCGTGTTCGGCCCCGTCCAGCCGTTTCCTGGAGTGCCGGTGACCGTCCAACGGGAACTCCGGCGGCAAGGCCGTCAGCACCTCCTGGAAGGCGTAGCCGCTCTTCTCCGCGACCCGGCAGGAGGCCGCGTTGTCCACCTGGTGCAGCAGGTCGATCCGGACCAGGCCGTCGTCGGCGAGCACCTCGAAGGCCCAGGCGGTGAGCGCCACCACCGCGCGCGGGGCCACCCCCCGGCCGCGGGCCGCGGCCGCCGTCCAGTAGCCCACCTCGGCCGCCTCCCCGCCCGGGGTGCCGCGCTTGAGCGCGACGTTGCCGAGCAGTTCGCCCGTGCCGGGCTCCAGCACCGCGAAACTGTACCGGCGGCCCTCCGCCCGGCCCCGGTACTGCAGCCCGAGCCAGTGCGCGGCCTCCTCGGCGTTCCCCACCGGGGTGCGGGTGAAGCGGCGCAGCGTCTCGTCCCGGTACGCCTCGATCAGGGCCGGCGCGTCCGCGTCCTCGAAGGGGCGCAGCAGCAGGCCCGCGGCCCTCGGGTGCTCGGTGACGGGGGCGGTCACCGCAGTCCCCCGGCCTCGTGGCGGGTGCCCGGTCGTCGGTCGATCATGGTGCTTCTCCCCGTGGGTGCATGGCCGTTCGCTGCGATCTTCCTAGCAGGTGGCCGGCCGGCCCGGCGCATCGGTCGCCCGTCTGTTCGCGACGGGCTCAGCAAACGGAATCCGCTCCTTCCACTCTGCTCCCACCGCCGGACACCCCCGATCGGGGGTGTCCGGCGGACGGGTGGGAGAGGACAGTGGGCGCATGCAGATTCCACTCTCCGTGATGGACTTCCTCGACCGGGCCGAGCTGGTCTACGGCGACCGGGTCGGCATCGTCGACGAGCCGGTGCAGCCGGCCGAATCCTGGGGCGAGCTGAGCTACCGCCGGGTCGCCGAACTGGCCCGGGCGCAAGCGGCCGGGCTGGACCGGCTGGGCGTCGGGCCGGGCGAGCGGGTCGCCGTCGTGTCGCACAACTCGGCCCGGCTGCTGACCTCCCTGTTCGGGGTGAGCGGGTACGGGCGGGTGCTGGTCCCGGTGAACTTCCGGCTGAAGGCCGAGGAGGTGGCGTACATCGTCGAGCAGAGCGGCGCGTCCGTCCTGCTGGTCGACCCCGAACTCACCGACGCGCTGGGCGGGGTGACGGCCAAGCACAAGTTCGTGCTCGGCGCGGAGAGCGACGCGCTGCTCCACGACTTCGACAACTCCCCCCGGCGGTACGAGATCGCCGAGAACGACACCGCCACGATCAACTACACCAGCGGAACCACCGCCCGCCCCAAGGGCGTTCAGCTCACCCACCGCAACATCTGGCTGAACGCGGTACTGATGGGCCTGCACTACGGCGCCGGCGACCGGGACGTCTACCTGCACACCCTGCCGATGTTCCACGCCAACGGCTGGGGCCTGCCGTTCGCCCTCACCGGGCTCGGCGCCCGGCACATCGTGCTGCGCAAGGTCGACGGCGCGGAGATCCTGCGCCGGGTCGAGCGGCACGGGGTGACCTTCCTCAGCGGCGCGCCCGCCGTGGTCCAGATGGTGCTGGACGCGGCCGCCGAGTGGGACGGCCCGGTGCCCGGCCGGGACCGGGTGCGGATCGTGGTGGCCGGCGCGCCGCCGCCGACCTCGGTGGTGCAGCAGGTCGAGTCCGAGCTGGGCTGGGAGTTCATGCAGCTCTACGGCCTGACCGAGACCTCCCCGGTGGTCACGGTCAACCGCTCGCGCGCCGAGTGGGACGCCCTGCCCGCCGCCGAACGGGCCGAGAAGCTGGTGCAGGCGGGCGCCCCCGCGCTCGGCACCCGGCTGCGGGTCGACGCCTCCGGCGAGGTCCTGGTGCGCTCCAACACCGTGCTGGACGGCTACTGGCAGCAGCCCGCGGCCACCGCGGACGCCCTGCGGGACGGCTGGTTCCACACCGGCGACGGCGGCGTCCTCGGCCACGGCCAACTGACCATCTCGGACCGGAAGAAGGACGTCATCATCAGCGGCGGGGAGAACGTCTCCTCGATCGAGGTGGAGGACTGCCTGTACGGCCACCCGGCGGTCGCCGAAGCCGCGGTGATCGGAGTGCCGCACGAGAAGTGGGGCGAGACCGTCAAGGCGCTGGTGGTCCTCCGGGAGGGCCAGGGGCCCGTCACCGAGGCCGAGTTGATCGCGCACTGCAAGCAGCGGCTGGCCGGCTACAAGTCACCCACCTCGGTGGAGTTCCGGGCGGCCCTGCCGCGGACCGCCACCGGGAAGCTGCAGAAGTTCCGGCTGCGCGAGCCGTACTGGGCGGGGCGGGAGCGGCAGGTCGGCTGAGACGCACCCACTGGCCCCGACCAGGCACGTTCACCGGTCGACCAAGCATGTTCACCGGTCGACCAGGCCGGACTCGCGTGCCGCCAGGGCGAGTTCGGTGCGGTTGCGGACGCCGAGCTTGTGCATCGCGGACTTCAGGTAGCCCGTCACGGTGTTGCAGGTGAGGCCCAGCCGGGCGGCGATCTCCGGATTGGTCCGGCCGGTCGCCGCCCAGCGCAGCACCTCGTGCTCGCGCGGGGTCAACGGCCGTACGGGGGCGGCCCGTCGGGGCGGCGCGGACCGCCAGGCGGCCGCCCCGGCCAGGGCCCGGGTCGCCGTCGCGGCCAGTTCGCCGACGGCGGCGATCCGCACGTCCCCGAACGGGACGACGGCACGCAGCGACGCGTACACCACGCCGTACACGGTGTCGCCGTGCAGCAGCGGCACGGTGAGCATCGCGTACAGGTCCTCGGCGCTGACGGCGGCGTCGTGGTCGTGCGAGATCGTGGTGGCGGCACGGTAGTCGGGCACCCAGCTGGGCGCCCGCTCGGCCAGCGCCCGCCCGCCCAGGCCGGTGCCGGTCGGGACGGCCCGGTCGTGCAGCAGGTCGGCCCGGGT
The DNA here is from genome assembly GCF_042720345.1 of Kitasatospora sp. NPDC058478. NCBI lineage: Bacteria > Bacillati > Actinomycetota > Actinomycetes > Kitasatosporales > Streptomycetaceae > Kitasatospora > Kitasatospora sp. NPDC058478. Next base: position 16,438 of record NZ_JBHXML010000056.1, read on the forward strand.
GCCGGCCCAGTGGCGCAGCACCATGCCCGCGTCGCGCCCCCGGGGCCCGGCCGGCGGCTGCGGCACGCCGACCAGTCCGACGTCGGCCCCGCACTCGGCCACCACCCGCCGCGCGAGGTCGCCGAGCACGGCGTCCCGCACCAACTCGGCGGCGCGGGCGGCGAGCCCGGGATCGTCCGAGTGCGCCGGGGTGGTGAGGGTGTCCGCGGCCCCGGGGCCCGTCTTCGCCCTTGTCATCGCGAGATTGTCACACGCGGCACGGCCGCTGGCGAGAGTGCTGACATGGGCGTTCCCCGCGTCTTCGACGCAGTGGCGGGCACGGCGGCCGGGCCGGGCGTAGGGTGCGGCCGTGACGTACCGGCGGGTAGTGCGCCGGACCCGGAAGGAGGGAAACCGATGACGGACCCGAACACCCCGACGACGCCCGCGGCGGACGTCCCGGCCGCGCTGCTGGACGACCTGCGGGCCGAGAGCGCGGCGCTGGACGCCCTGGTGGCCGGACTGGACCCGGTCGGCTGGGCGCGCCCGACGCCCGCCGAGGGCTGGACGATCGCGCACCAGATCGCCCACCTGGCCTGGACCGACGACTGGACGGCGCTGGCCGCGCGCGACGCGGACGGCTTCGCCGCCACCCTCGACGAGCGCTTCGGCACGCTGCCGGCCGCCGGCGTCGACCCGGTGGACGAGGGCGCGGCCAGCGGCGCGGCCGCCGCACCCGCGGACCTGCTCGCCCGCTGGCGCGCCGGCCGGGAGGAGGTGTCGGCCGCACTGGCCGCCACCCCGGCCGGCACCCGGCTGCCGTGGTTCGGCCCGCCGATGAAGCCCGCCTCGATGGCCACCGCCCGACTGATGGAGACCTGGGCGCACGGCCAGGACGTCGCCGACGCGCTCGGCGCCGCCCGCGAGCCCACCGCCCGGCTGCGGCACATCGCCCACCTGGGGCTGCGCACCCTCGGCTTCGCGTTCACCCTGCACGGGCTGCCCGCCCCCGAATCGCCCGTCCGGCTCGAACTGACCGCGCCCGACGGCGGCCTGTGGACCTTCGGACCGGACGGCGCCACGGACCGGGTGACCGGCCCGGCCCTGGACTTCTGCCTCCTGGTGACGCAGCGCCGCCACCGCGACGACCTCGCCCTCACCGCCACCGGCCCCACCGCGACCGCCTGGCTCCCCATCGCCCAGGTCTTCGCCGGCGCCCCGGGCAAGGGGCGGCCGCCCGCCTGAGCTGACTGATCGTCACATCCCCTGGCGTGGAGGGCGGTCCAGGATCCCGCCCTCGGCTCACCCCGCTCAGAGTCCGATCCGCAGCGGGGTGAGCCGGGTGGCGATCAGGTTGGTGGCGCCGCGGTCGCGCTCGATGCGGCCGTGGACCAGCAGGCCGGCCCGGTCGAGGGCGGTGCGGCGCTGGGACTCCCAGACCGGGCGGTTGCAGACCACGTTGATCAGGCCGGTCTCGTCCTCCAGGCTGAGGAAGAGCACCCCGCCGGCCGTCGGCGGCCGCTGCCGGTGGGTGACCAGGCCGCCGACCACCACCTCCGATCCCGGCGCCGCGTCGGGGAGTTCGGCGGCGGACAGGGCGCCGCCGCGCTCCAGGCGGGCGCGCAGGTGCTGGAGCGGGTGGCTGGTGGCGGAGGTTCCGGTGGCCCACAGGTCGGCGATGGTCTCCTCGACCGGGCTCATGCCGGGCAGCGGCGGCGCCTCCGTCCCGGGCGTGGTCCCCGGGATCAGCGCGGCCGAGATCCCGGCGAACACCCCTGCCGCCCACAGCGCCTGACGTCTAGTCAGTCCGAAGCAATCGAAGGCGCCCGCCGCCGCCAGCGCCTCCAGCGCCGGCGCGGGCAGACCGGTGCGGCGCGCGAAGTCCTCCAGGTCGGCGTACGGCTGCCCGGCCGCGATCGCCGCGGCCTGCGGGGCGCCGATGCCGCGCACCGTCTCCAGGCCCAGCCGGATCGCCGGCTGCGGGCGGCCCGCGGTCAGCGGCGGCTCCGGCGTCGCCCCCCGGTGCGGCTCCAGGGTGGGGCGCGGCGCGCTGGCGTTGACGTCCACCCCGCGCACCCGCACGCCGTGCCGCCGGGCGTCCGCGACCAGGCTCAGCGGCGAGTAGAAGCCCATCGGCTGGTTGGCCAGCAGGGCGCAGGTGAAGGCCGCCGGGAAGTGGTACTTGAGCCAGGCGCTGGCGTACACCAGGTAGGCGAAGCTGATCGCGTGGCTCTCCGGGAAGCCGTAGTTGGAGAACGCCTCGATCTTGCCGTAGACGTCCTCGGCGACCTCCTCGGGGATGCCGCGCTCGGCCATCCCGCCGAGCAGCCGCTCGCGCAGCCGGGCGACCCGCTCGTGCGAGCGCTTGGCGCCCATCGCCTGCCGCAGCCGGTCCGCCTCGGCGGGCGTGAACCCGGCGCAGTCGATGGCGAGTTGCATCATCTGCTCCTGGAACAGCGGCACCCCGAGGGTCTTGCCGAGCGCGTTCTCCATCAGCGGGTGCGGGCAGCCGGCCGGTTCGGCGCCCGCCCGGCGGCGCAGGTACGGGTGCACGGAGCCGCCCTGGATCGGGCCGGGCCGGATCAGCGCGACCTCGACCACCAGGTCGTAGAAGTGGTCCGGCTTGAGCCGGGGCAGCGTCGCCATCTGGGCCCGCGACTCGACCTGGAACACGCCGACGGTGTCCGCCCGGCGCAGCATCGCGTACACGCCCGCGTCGCCGTCCGGGATGGTGGCCAGGTCGTAGCGCAGGCCGTGGTGCTCGGCGACCAGGTCGCAGGCGTCGTGCAGCGCGGCGAGCATGCCGAGGCCGAGCAGGTCGATCTTCACCAGCCCGGCGCCGGCGGTGGACTCCTTGTCCCACTGCAGCACCGAGCGCCCGGGCATCCGGGCCCACTCGGTCGGGCAGATCTCGCCGATCGGCTCCCTGGTGAGCACCATGCCGCCCGAGTGGATGCCCAGGTGGCGCGGCAGGCCGTGGAGTTGGGCGGCGAGCGAGAGCACGTCGGCGGGGATCACGGCGTCCGCGCCGGGCGCGGAGCGGAAGTCGGTCTGCCGACTGAACGCGTCCACCTGGCCCTGCGGGTAGCCGAGCACCCTGGCCGCGTCGCGGATCGCCAGCCGGGGCCGGTAGGTGATCACGTTGGCGACCTGCGCGGCGTGCTCGCGGCCGTAGCGGCGGTAGACGTACTGGATGACCTCCTCGCGGCGGCGGTTCTCGATGTCCAGGTCGATGTCGGGCGGCCCGTCCCGGGCGGTGGACAGAAAGCGTTCGAACAGCAGCTTGTAGTGGACCGGGTCGACGGCGGTGATCCCCAGGGCGTAGCAGACCGCCGAGTTGGCGGCCGAGCCGCGGCCCTGGCACCAGATGTCCTGGCCCCGGCAGAAGTCGACGATGTCGTGCACGATCAGGAAGTAACCGGCCAGGTCGAGGTCCTCGATGACGTCCAGCTCCAGGGCGAGCTGGCGCCGGGCGGCCGCGTTGCCGGGCCCGAAGCGGGCCGGGCCCCCGGCGGCGACCAGGGCGCGCAGGTGGCTGATCTCGCTCTCGCCCTCCGGGACGGGGAAGCCCGGGAGCTCCGGGTCCAGCCTGGTGAAGTCGAAGGCGCAGGAACGGCCGAGTTCGGCGGTCGCCCGCCGCACCCCCGGGAAGCGGGCCAGCCGGGCGGCCATCTCCCGGCCGGAGCGCAGGTGCGCGGTGCCCGCGGCCCGCGTCCAGCCGACCGCGTCCTGGAGGGTGCGGCGCCCGTGCAGCGCGGCCAGGCTCTGCGCCAGCCGGCCCTGGGCCGGGCCGGCGTGGTGGGCGTTGGTGGAGGCGACCACCGGGAGGCCCTGCTCGGCGGCGAGCGCGGCGAGGGCGTCATTGCGCCGGTCGTCGCCGGGAAGCCACTGGTCGATCAGCTCCACGTGGACGTTGTCGCGACCGAACGCCTCGGTCAGGGTGTGGAGTTGGTGCCCGGCCGTGCCGTCGTCCAGCTTTGCCGGGACGCGGCCGAGGCGGCAGCCGGTGAGCACCGCCCAGTGGCCGCCGTGCGCCCCGGCCAGTGCCGCGAGGTCGTACGCCGGGCGGCCCTTCGCGCCGCCGGCCAGCTGGGCGGCGGCGATCGCGGCGGACAGTCGGCGGTAGCCGGTCGGGTCTCGGGCCAGGACCAGCAAGTGTTCCACCTCTGCGCTGTTGTGACGGATCGTCAGTTCGGCGCCGAACGCGGTGGCCACGCCCGTCCCCCGGGCCGCCTCGGCCAGCCGGACCGCGCCGTACAGGCCGTCGTGGTCGGTGATCGCCAGCGTCTCCACGCCCAGCCGGGCCGCCTCGGCGACCAGGTCCTCCGGGTCGCTGGCGCCGTCCAGGAAGCTGAAGGCGGAGTGGACGTGCAGTTCGGCCCAGGGCTCGCCGCCGTCGCCGGGGGCTCCGGGGGCGGGGGCTCCGGGGGCTCCGGGGGCGGGCTCCTCCTGGGCGGGGCGGTGCAGGGGGACGACCGTACGGTCCGGCGCGGCGCCGGTCAGGCGGCGGTGCAGCTCGCTCCAGGGGAGGGTGGGGTGGCTGGTGAAGCCCATCGGGGGTCGCCTTCGTTCTCGCGGTTCGTCACCTCTCCCCCCTCGGCCCCCTCGGATCTCCCCCCTCGGGCCGGTGGCCGTCAGTCGTAGCCGGCCTCCAGGTACCACGCACCCCCCTCCACCGTGAGCAGCAGCGCCCGGCCACCGCCCAGCACCACCTGGAACCGGGCCCGGCGGCGGGCGAGCGACTGGTCCCACCAGTACTCGACCGCCGGCCAGGGGCCGGTCCAGCCGTCCACCCGCTCCTGTCGCCCCTGCCCCTCCCTGCCCGACGGGCCATCGTGGAACACCACCAGGGCCGGGCGGGCCGACACCCCCGCCCGGCCGTCCACCGTGACCGGCAGCCCGGCCTCGTCCAGCACCCGCACCGGCACCGGCTCCCGCAGCACCACCGCCGGCCACACGTCCGGCAGCCGCCCGGGCCAGGGCGCGCCGACCGACCCCGCCGCCTCGTACGGTTCGCCCCACGGCACCTTGACCGCCTGCTCGCCCGGACCGCGCCCGCCGGCCGGCTCGATCCGGCGCAGCCCGGCATGCCCGAGCACCGCCTGCACCCGGGCCACCGCGCGCTCCACCCGGTCGTCCGCGACCGCCTGGCCCCACAGCGCCAACTGGCGCCCCTGGTCCGGGGAGAGGCCGTCGGGGGCCAGCCGGAGCAGGGCGAACCCGACGTCGGGCGCCTCCCCGGACGCCTCCCCGGACGCGGCGAACGTGCCCGCGCCCTGCCAGGCCTGGAGTTGCCAGCGGACCCGCTCGGCCAGCGCCGTCGCCGACAGCCCGCCCTCGTGCCGCCACAGCCGCGAGGCCGTCCGCCCGTCCGCGCAGGCCACCTCGACGGCCACCCGGCGGCAGGTCAGCCCGGCCCCGGCCAGCCGCTGGTGCAGCTGCTCGGCCAGCGTGCGGGCGACGAACACCAACGGCTCCGCCAGCGGCTCGGGCGGGTCGAAGCGCTGCTCGACGGCGAGGTCCGGCTCCTGGTCGCGCGGCACCAGCGGGCGCGGCTGCAAGCCCCGGGCCAGCCGGTGCGCCACCGCCCCCGCCGGGCCGAAGCGGTCCGCGACCGCCTCGGGCGGCAGCGCGGCGAACGCCCCGACGGTCGGCAGGCCGAGCCGCCCCAGCACCTCCGCCAGCGCCTCGTCGCCGAGCACGCCCACCGGGTACGGCGCGAGGAACTCCGCCGTCCGCCCGGCCGGCACCAGCACTCCGGCGCGGGCGGCGAGCACGGCGGCGAACAGGCCGTCGGCGACGCCGACCTGGGCGGGCGGGGGCGGGGGGTGCTCCGTCGCAGGGGTGGTATCCGTACCGGGCACGGCGACCGCGCCGGGGGCAGCGTCCGGGACCGGCTCCCGGGCCAACACGTCCGCCACCGCCGTCCGGACCTTGGCCGCCAGCGCCTCCTCGCCGCCGAAGTAGCGGCCCGGCCCCTTCACCGGGATCGCGCACAGGCCCGGGCGGACCACCTCCACCCGGGGCGTGAACGCCTCCACCGCCGCGACCACCGGCTCGAAGCGGCCGGTCTCCGCCTCCGGGTCGCGGTCGCGCAGCTCCAGCGCCGGGCAGAGCCGCTGGGCCAGCTTGAGCCGCTGCCCCTGCCGCACCCCGGCCGCCCGGGCACCCGCCGAGCAGGCGAGGATCCGCCCGCCCTCGGTCACCGCCACCGGGTCGTCGCCGGTGACGGCCGCCACCGGCCAGTCCGGGCACCAGACCACCAGCACCCGCGGTGTCCTGTCGTCCGCCATCGCTCACACCACCGCTACCCGTTCGAGCGGCTGCTCGACGGCCCCGGGCCGCCCCGGAACGGGACGCTCCAGGACGGGGCGCGCCAGGGCCGGCCGGTCCAGGACCGGCCGTACCGCGCCGTGCTCGTCCGGCAGCCAGAGCCGGGCGGCCCGCCCGCGCACCGCCGAACCGCGCCCCTCGGCCACCACCTCCACCTGCCGCCCGGCGAGCTGCCCGTAACCGTCCCCCAGTCCGAACCAGCGCCCGGACCGCACCCCCAGCCGCAGGGCCGCCCCCGGCCACGGCCCGGCCACCAGCAGCACGCAGCCGCTGCGCCGCAGCACCGCCGCCAGCCGGGTGGCCAGCTTCGGCGGCACTGGGCCGTCCGGGCGCAGCATGACCAGTTCGACCGCGCCGGCCAGCACCGACACCACCTCGGCCCAGTGCGGCCCCGGGTCGTCCGCGACCAGCAGCCGCCGCAGGTCCAGCCCGTACCCCTCGGCCGCGGCCAGCCCCAGGTCCGGCAGCCCGACGGCCGCCGCCCAGCCGCCCTCGGTCTCCTTCACCCCGGCCGCCAGCGCCAGCAGCAGCCCGGTGTCCCCACCCGCCACCGACACCGCAGTCCCCCGCCGCAGCCCGCCGTCCGGCAGCACCTCCCGCAGCGCCGGCACCACCGGCAGCACGCCCTGCCCGTCCTGCTTGTCCTGCTTGTCCTGCTTGTCCTGCCCGGCCTGCCCGTCCGCCGGCACGGCGGCCGGCGCCACCGGCCGGAGCGTCGGTCGCTCGGCGATGGAATCGAAAACAGGTTCGAAAACGGACACAACCCCAGGATCGAACATTCGTTCGTAAAGATTCAAGTCCACACCCTCCCCGCCCCGCCCGTCACACTCCGTAGTTCCCCCTTGCCAACCCCTGGGTGCACGGAAATCGATGGACAGGTCCGACGCGATCAACAGACTGATGCCATGACGGCAACCAGCCCCAAGACCGATCCCAAAACCGACCTCCGGATCTACCTCCAGGACGCCCGCAACGTCCTGCTGTGGAAGCTCGACGGCCTCTCCGAGTACGACCTCCGGCGCCCGCTGACCCCGACCGGAACCAACCTGCTGGGGCTGGTCAAGCACGTCACCGGGGCCGAGGCGATGTACTTCGGCGACACCTTCGGGCGGCCGTTCCCCGAACCGACGCCGCTGTGGTTCACCGGCGACACCGAGCCGAACGCCGACCTGTGGGCACGGGCGGACGAGACGACGGAAGAGATCACCGGGCGCTACCGCCGGGTCTGGGCGCACACCGACGCCACCATCGAGGCGCTGCCGCTGGACGCGATCGGCCGGATACCGTTCGGCCGGCGGGCCGAGCAGACCCTGCACCGGATCCTCGTCCACATGATCGCCGAGACCCACCGCCACGCCGGCCACGCCGACCTGCTCCGCGAACTCGTCGACGGCACCACCGGCCAGCGCCCCGACGGGATCAACACCGCCCCCGGCGACGCGGCCTGGTGGCAGGCCCACCACGCCCGCGTGGAGCGGGCCGCCCGGGAGGCCGGCGGGCTCGTCTGACCCGCCCGGTACAGGCTGGAGCCCTGCGGTGGCTTGTCCGCGCTGGTGTCGGATGGGGCGGCTAGGGTCTGGGGGTCAAGGGTCGGGGCGGTGGAAGTCGGGGGACGTGGGGGGCATGGGGGACGTGGGGTGTGCGCGGGTGGCGGCGGACGGGTTGCCGAGTGGGGTGGTGCATCCGGGGAGCCGGGAGTTCCTGATCCGGGAGGGGCTGCCGCTCTCGGGGGCGTTCCTGGACTTCGGGGTGCTCGGCGACGGGGCGTTGGCGGCACTGCCCGAGGCGGAGCGGCTGTTCGTCCTGGGCGAGACGGAGTACTGCGCGCCGTTCGCCGCGGCCGGCGGCCTGGTGCTGCTCGACGGAACGACCGGCGAGGTGTTCCTCGGCGAACCGGGCCCGCGGCGGGACCTGCTGGCCTCCGGCCTGCCCGCGCTGGCCGGATTGGTGCGGGAGGTGGAGGCGGTCGCCGAGGCGGCCCGGCGGGCGGACGCGCTGAACGGGCGGCGCGGCCCCGCGGCGGTCGCCGAGGTGACGGCCGGGGCCGAACGGCGGATGCGGGAGATCGACCCCGGGCTGTTCGGGCGGTCCGCGACGCCGCCCGCGCACTGGGGCACGGCACTGCTCGTGCGGACGCTGGGCTGGGGCGCGCTGCCCGGCGGTCCGGACGGTCCGGCGTACGAGGTCGGCCCGGAGCTGGTGGCGGAGCTCGCCGCGCTGACGGGCGAGGAGGGCGGCGCGGGCCTGGTGCACCGCTACCGGGCGGAGGAACTGCCCGACGGGCTGGTGCACGAGCCGACCCGGCGGCTGCTGACCGAGATCGGACTGCCGCTGGGCGGGGCGATGTTCGGGGTCTGCGAGGAGCCGCTGGTCACGATGGCGGAGGCGTACCCGGAGTACTTCGACGGCGAGGAGGAACGCCCGTACCAGCGGGAGTTCCTGGCGCTCGGGGACTGGCCGACCGATCTGACGATCGCCCTGGACGGCATCACCGGCCGCCTGGAACTGCCGGACTGGTACGACGACGGCCAGCCGGAGGCCTACCTCAACCGCGACCTGTCCGCCCTGCTGTACGCGCTGTGGACGTACGAGCGGCTGCGCGCCGAGTGGGAACGCTGGGACTGCGGGCGGGGCCGGGACACCTGGGCGGTGTTCGACCCGCAGTCGCTGCTGAGCACCGTGGTGGACCGGCTCGTGGAGGCCGTCGACCCGGAGGCGTTCGCCTCGCCCGGGTGCTCGTGGCGGCTGCTCGCCGAGGACGCGCACATGGGCGGCCTGCTCGGGTGATCCCGGCGGCGCCCCGGACAGTGCGCCGGTACGCTGCCCCGGTGACGAACATCCGTACGGCGACCGGGCGACGGCGGGCGGTGCTGCTCACCTTCGGCGCCGTCCTGTCCCTCGCGGCGGCGGGCTCGCTGTACGGGCTGCTGTACGTGCGGTCACTGGACTTCGGCGAGCGCTGCGAGCAGGGCCTGGTGCCCGGCGGCGGACGGCTGCTGGAGACGGGCGCGTCCTGGCTGCCGCCGGACGCGTGGTGCCGGTTCGAGGACGGGAGCATGTCCACCACGCCGTTCTGGGCGCTGCTGCTGTTCTACGCCCTGCTGACCCTGGTCGTCTGGTCGGTGACCGCGCTGCTGCGGATCCACCGCCCGCGCCCGCACCTGGGGCTGGACTGGCAGCCGGGGCACGGGCCGGGCTGGTAGGCCTTCAGGCCTGTCGGGGCTGCGCGGGGAGCTGGGTGGGGACGGGGCCTTCGGAGGCTTCGGCTTCGGTTTCGGCTTCGGGGAGCCGGCGGCGGGTGCGGATCGGGGAGAGGAAGACCGGCAGGAAGGCCACCGCGAGGACGGCTCCGCCGAACCAGAGGGTGGCCCGCAGGCCGACGAGTTCACCGAGCAGCCCGGACAGCGCGGAGCCGATCGCGAGCGCGCCGGTGAGCAGGAAGCGGAAGGTGGCGTTCATCCGGCCGAGGAGCGCGTCCGGGGTCATCCGCTGGCGCAGGCTCACCCCGAGGACGTTGTCCATCCCGGTCTTGAGCGAGACCAGCAGCCAGCCCGCCCCCGCCGCGAACAGCCAGGGGCCGTGCCCGATCAGCGGCACCAGCAGCCCGGCGGGCGCCACGCAGACGCCGGCCAGGCCGAGCGTGCGTCCGTAGCCGAGTCGGGCGGCGATCGGGCGGGCGCAGCGCGAGCCGAGCAGGGTGCCGACCCCGCCGACCGCCCAGAACAGGCCCAACGCCCCGGCGGGAAGGCCCAGTTCCCGCACGAACAGCACCGGTAGCAGGGTGTTGACGAGTTGGAAGCCCAGGTTGGTGAGGGCCCCGGTGAGAGCGAGCGCGCGCAGTTCCCGGTTGCCGAGGACGTGCCGCAGCCCCTCGGCGATCTGTGCTCCGAGCCCGCCGCCCCCGGGCCGATCGCCGCCGCCCCCGCCCCCGCCCTCGTCGGCGATCGGCTCGGAGGTGGAGGCGGGGGTGCGGCGCAGCCCGATCAGGCGAAGCGCCGAGCCGAGGTGGCTGAGCGCGGTCGCGACGATCGCGAACGGCGCGGTGAGCAGTTGGACCAGCAGGCCGCCCGCGCCGCGCCCGGCGACGTTGCCGACCGCCATCAGGCCGACGACGGCGGCGTTCGCCTGCACCAGGTGCCCGCGGCCGACCAACCGGGGCAGCACGCTCTGCGAGCCGACGTCGAAGAAGACCGTCGCGCAGCCGGTGAGCAGCGCGACCGCGTACAGCTGCCAGAGGGTGAGCCCGCCCAGCCACCAGGTGAACGGGATCGAGGCGTACAACGCGGCCTTCACCAGGTCGGCGACGATCAGCACGCGGCGGTGGCGCATCCGGTCCACCCAGGCGCCGGCGGGCAGGCCGATGAGCAGGAAGGCGAGGGTGCTCAGGGTGGCGAGGACGCCGACCTGCCCCGGGCCCGCGTCGAGCGCCTCGACGGCGATCAGCGGGACGGCGACGTAGCCGACGTTGGTGCCGAGTTGGGCGAGGGCGGTCGCGGTGAAGAGGGTGCGGAAGTCGGCGGTTCGCCAGAGGGAGTGGGGGTGCATGGTCCGTTCAGTCGCGTGAAGCGGTGGGGGTCGGTATGGGGGCGGGGGCCTGGGCCCGGTGATGTTTCGTCAGAAAAACACCGGCGAGTACGACGATCATTCCGGCGACGGTCCGGATCGTCAGCTCCTCGCCGAGGACGAGCGCGCCGAGCGCCGTGGAGACCACCGGCAGCAGATAGCCGACGGTCGCCGCACTCGTGGGGCCTTCCGTGGCGATGAGACGGTAGTTGAGGTGGAAGGTGAGCCCGGTGCAGGCGACGCCGAGAACGGCGACGGCGACGAGTCCCAGCGGATCGGCGCCCGCGACCGGGTCGAGCGAGCCGCTGACCGGGAGCGCGAGCGTGCTCAGCCCGGCCGCGGCCGTGAGCTGGGCGGCGGAGAGCGCCAACGGGCCCGTTCCCGTGCCGGTGAGGGCACGGGCCATGTAGGCGAAGGCGATCGCGTAACTGGCCGCCGCGCCGAGCAGGGCGAGCGCGGGCAGGGCCGGGAGGCCGCCGCCGTCCCGCCACGGGGAGAAGATCAGCAGCACGCCCGCGAAGCCGAGCACCAGACCGCCCAACCGCAGCGGGCCGCGGGCCCGTTCGGTGCCGAGGGCCCGTTCGGTGCCGAGGGCGAGGCCGACCAGCAGGGACCAGAGCGGGGTGGTCGCGTGCAGCACCCCGGCCAGACCGGAACCGACGCCGCGCTCGCCGTACGCGGTCAGCAGGAACGGCAGCGCGTTGCAGAGCAGCGCCGCCAGCGTGAGCCGGCGCCAGACGGCGGCGCCGCGCGGCAGGCGCTGCCGGGCGGAACGGGCGAGCAGCAGCAGGACTACGGCGCCGAGGACCGAGCGGAGCACGGTGATCTGCACGGGGGTGAGCCCGTGCTGGAGCGCGAGCCGGATCCAGAGGAAGCCCGAGCCCCAGAACAGGGCGAGAACGGCCATCCGCAGCACGGGCGGTGCTCCTTCTGTCGAGGTGACGGTGTCGGGTGTGTCGGGGTCGGGTGTGTCGGGGTCGGGTGTGTCGGGGTCGGGTGTGTCGGGGTCGGGTGCCCGGGGGCAGGTGCCCGGGGGCGGTGTCGGGTGCCAGGGAGGTGTCGGGGTGTTCGACGACGGTCCCGCGACGGGACCCGGTAGCACAAGCGAAATGTTCTTCACCACCTTTAAGCTGAGCTACATGACTGAGGTACTCGACGTCCGACGGATGCAGGTCCTGCGGGCCGTGGTCGACCACGGCTCGGTGAGCGCGGCGGCCGGCGCGCTCGGCTACACCCCGTCCGCCGTCAGCCAGCAGGTGGCGGTGCTGGAGCGGGAGACCGGGACGGCCCTGCTGGAACGCGTCGGGCGCGGCGTGCGGCCGACCGCCGCCGGACTGCTGCTCGCCGGGCACGCCGCCGTCATCGAGCGGCAGGTCGCGGAGGCCGGCGCGGCGCTGGCCGACCTGCGGGCCGGGCGCAGCGGCAGCCTGACCGTGCGCTACTTCGCCACGGCCGGCGCCGCGTTGGTGGCCCCGGCGGTGGCCGCGTTCCGCCGAACACACCCGGGCGTACGGCTCGACCTCGGCATGACCGACCCGGAGGACCCGCTCACCGAGGTGCTGGACGGCCGGGCCGACCTCGCGGTGGCGGTCCGGTCCGACGGCGCCGCGCACCCCGGCCTGCGGCTGGTCCACCTGCGCGACGACCCGTACCGGGCGGTGCTGCCCAGGGGCCACCGGCTCGCCGCGAAGCGCGTCCTGGACCTCGCCGAGCTCGCGGACGAGCCCTGGGTGGGGGCCGAGCCGCCCGGCCCGTGCCGGGAGGTCGTCCGGGGGGCCTGCGACGCGGCCGGGTTCGGGCCGTCCGTCGCGGTGGACAGCGCCGACTACGCGACGGCGCAGGGCTTCGTCGCGGCCGGACTGGGCGTCGCCCTGGTCCCCGCCCTGGGACTCGCCCAGCGCCACCCGGGCGTCACCGTGCGCCGGCTCCGCGGCCCGGAGCCGGTCCGTGCACTGCACGCCGCAGTACGCGAGGGCGCCTGGGGACAGCCGGTGCTCGGCGCGCTGGTCTCCGCGCTGCGGGCGGCGGCGCAGCCGTAGTACCACCGGCCCGGCCGCCTCCGGGCGGTGGCGGTGTGATCTCACTCTCGCGGGGGCCCGGTTAGCGCCCGTACAGCGGACGGCAAAGGCACGGACAGGGCACGGGCAGGGCACGGACAAGGCTGCGCCAATTCGTTGAAGAGAGTCGAAGAGAGCTGAAGAGAAAGGAAGTACGGAACGTGGACAGTGCTACCGGGGACCTCTACCGGGCCTTCGCAGAGCGGGAGGCCCGCGGCAACTCGGCGAGCTACCAGGACCTCGCCGAACGCGTCGCCGGAGACGAGGAGTTGTGCGCCCTGCTGGACGGACTGCCGGTCGCGAAGCGGCAGCCGAACCTGCTGTTCGGTTCGGTCCGCCACCTCGGCGGACCGGTGACGGCCGGCTATCCGGCCTTCCGCACCTGGGTATCGGCGCACTGGGACGAGGTCACGGCGACGATGCTGCGACGGCGGACGCAGACCAACGAGGCCGGCCGGTGCGCCACCCTGCTGCCGCTGCTGTCGGCGCTGCCGCAGCCGCTCGCGCTGATCGAGGTGGGGGCCTCGGCGGGGCTCTGCCTCTACCCCGACCGGTACCGGTACCGGTACACGGTTGACGTGGGCGACGTGGGCGACGTGCGCGAAGCGGGCGACCCGGCAGTCGAGTTCGGCGCCCAGGAGAGCCCGGTGACGCTGGAGTGCGCGGTGCGCGGGCCGGTACCGCTGCCGGCGTCGCTGCGGGAGCGGCTGCCCGAAGTGGTCTGGCGCGCCGGGATCGACCTCAACCCGCTGGACGTCCGGGACGAGGAGGACGTGCGCTGGCTGGAGTCGCTGGTCTGGCCCGAGCAGGCCCACCGGCTGGAGCGGCTGCGCGGCGCCGTCCAGGTCGCCCGGGCCGAGCCGCCGCACCTGGTGCGCGGCGATCTCAACGCGACGGTACGGGAGTTGGTGGCGCAGGTGCCTGCCGGTGCCACGCCGGTGGTGTTCCACAGCGCGGTGCTCGCCTATCTGTCCCCGGAGACGCGGGAGGAGTTCGCGGTGACCATGCGCGGCCTGCCCGGGCACTGGATCTCCAACGAGGCCGTCTCGGTGCTGCCGGCCGTCGAGCGGCGCCTCCCCCGCCCGGCGCCCGCCGGATCCGGGCTGTTCGCGCTCGCTCTGGACGAGCGGCCGGTGGCCTTCACCGGACCGCACGGGCAGTCCCTCCACTGGTTCCGGTCCCGGGACGGTCTCGGGGCTTGAAGCTGCCGCAGCGGCAGCTTCTACCGTCGTGACCGGGGCCGGAGGAACCGGCCCTGGTCCAAGCGAACGTGAACGAGGGAGACGGCGCATGGCAACGGCTTGGCCGATCGCGGAAGTCGTCCGGATGTCGGGCGTGACCGCCCGGACCCTGCGGCACTACGACGAGATCGGCCTGCTGCCCCCGGCCTGGATCGGCTCGAACGGCCACCGCTACTACGAGGAGCGGCAGTTGCTCCAGCTGCAACAGATCCTCGTGCTGCGGGCGCTGGGGGTCGGGCTGACCGGGATCGCCCGGATCCTGGGCGACCAGGTGGACGAGCTGGAGGCCCTGCGGGACCACCGGCACCGGCTGCTCGCCGAGCGCGACCGGCTGGACACCCTGGCCGCCACCGTCTCCCGCACGATCGCCGACCTGGAACGTTCCCGAAAGGACGGCACACCCATGACCAGCATCAACCGCCCGGAGAACCTGTTCGAGGGCATCGAGCCCGGCGACGTCGAGGAGAGCCTGCGGGACTTCCCCGAGCACGCCGAGGCGGCGCGGCGCGCCACCGCCGCGATGAGCCAGGCCGACGTCGAGGCCGGACAGCGCGAGCGGACGGCGCGGATGATCCGCCTGGCGGAACTGCTGGCGGCCGGCCACCCGGCGGACGCCGAGCCCGTGCAGAGCCACATCGACGCCGAGTACCTGGCGCTCACCGCCCTCCGGACGGTCTCCGTCGAGGAGTTCCGCGCGATCGCGCGCTCCTGCACGGAGAACGCCCAGTGGAGCGCCGCGTACGAGGCCATCACCCCGGGCCTGGCCGCGTACCAGCGGGCCGCCATGGAGGCGTACGCGGAGGCGCGGCTGGCCTGAGCCACCGGCGGGGCGGGGCGGCAGGGCCCGGCCCTCTGCCGCCCCAGTCGGGGTGGCAGGGAGGGCCCGCCCCGCCTCGCCCCGCCGTCACTCGGTGCGCAGCGCCGTGACCGTCCGGGTGCGGGCGGTCCAGGCGGCGGGGAGGAGGGCGCCGAGCAGCGCCAGTACCAGGCCGCCGAGTATCAGCGGCCCCACCACCGAGGGGTGGAACACGGTGAGGTCCGCCTCCGGCACCCCGACCCCGGCGGCGCGGGCCATCGCCGGCATCACCTGGTGGTGCAGCAGGATCCCGATCGGGACCCCGATCAGCCCGGCCACCAGCCCGCTGCCGCAGACCGAGGTGAGCACCATGCCGACCGTCTGCCGGGGCGACATCCCCAGCGCCTTGAGCACCCCGAGGTCGTGCACCCGCTCCCGGGTGTCCAGCAGCACCGTGTTGAGCACGCCCAGGCCGGCCACCACGGCCAGCAGCAGGGTGAGCGTCCCGGCGAGGGTGTTCATGGCCAGCATCACGATGCTGATCTGCTGCCGGCCCGCTTCGGCGCTCAGGCCCAGCGGCCGGACGGCGTCGTCGAGCCCGTCCGCGTACGCCTGCGCGTCCGTGCCCGGGGTGAGGTCGATCTGGAAGGCGACCGTGTCGGCCTGGACGGCGGTGCCGAGCGGGGCCAGTGCGGCCCGGTCGACGAACACCTGGTCGTTGGTGGTCAGGACCTCGCCGCTGATCCGCACCGGGGTGCTGCGCCCGTGGTCGGTGAGGGTGACGGTGTCGCCGACGCGCACCTGGTTGGCGCGCAGGAAGGCGGTGGCGACGACCACCTCGCCGGGGCCCTGGAACCATCGGCCGGAGATCAGCTGGTAGCCGCCCCAGGAGGCGTCCCCGGTGAAGGCGATCACCGCGGTGCGCCCGGTGTTCCCGGCCACGGCGACCGGTGTCGGAGCGGTGCTGTACCAGGCCCGGGTACCGGGGCGGTCGGCGATCGCCCTGGCCGCGGCGGCCTCGTCCACGTGGTCGGGGGCCTTCGTCGAGCTCTCGATCGGGGTCTGGACCACGACCTTGCCGGAGCGCCCGGCCTGGAGGCCGTCCTGGAAGGAGCCGAGCGAGAGCGTCAGGCCGACGCACAGGGTGACTCCGGCCGTGCCGAGCACCACCGCGGCGGCCGTGGTCGCCGAGCGGCCCGGCCGGGTGAGCGGGGTCGCCAGCCCGAGGCTCAGGGCGCGCGGCACCGGTAGGCGGCCGATGAACTGCCGGACCCTGGCGACCGGACCGGACGCCCCGGCCGGACTCGACGCCCCGGCCGGGCCCGACGTGTCGACCCGACCAGACGCACTCGCCTGGCCGGAAGCCCCCGCCCGGCCCGGGCCGCCGCGGGAGGCTGCCCGCCGGGCGCCCGGCGCCGTCCGGCCGACCGCGAGCGCCTCCACCGTGCGCAGCCGGCCGGCCCGCAGCGCAGGCACCAGGGCGGTGCCCGCCACGGCTGCCAGGGCCACCGCCGAAACGGCGACGTCCACCCAGAGCGGGATGCCGAGCAGGCCGCCGCGCAGGGCCTTGTGCGCCACCCCGAGGACGGGTACGGACAGCAGGTTCCCGCCGAGCACGCCGAGCGCCGTGCCGACCCCGGCCGGGATCAGTGCCTGGCCGACGTAGGCGCGCGCCACCTGGGACGGGGTGAAGCCGAGCGATTTGAGGATGCCGATCCGCCGGGTGGCGGCGCTGACGGCGCCGCTGACCACGACGCCGATGATCAGCACCGACATGGCCAGGCCGAGTACCCCGAAGGCCGTCACGAACGGGACGAAGGTGGCGGCCGTCCGGTTGGCCTCCGTCTGGGCCGGCCGGTACGAGGTGGCCCTGGCGAGGGCGCCGCCCGGCACCGCGGCGGCGAGCGCCGCACGGTCGGTCTCCACCTCGGCGTCGGTGTCGGCGTGGGCGAAGCGGTAGAGGTACTGGGCGGCGGGCGCCGTACCGGGCGCGGTGAGCCCGGCGACCTGTTCGGGGGCGATCCAGCCGTCCGCGCTCCAGGAGGGGGAGGCGGCCAGGCCGACGACCTTGAGGACCGGGTGCCCGGGGAGGTCGGGGAACTGCATGCTGTCGCCGACGCCCAGCGGCGAGTGGCCGTCCAGGAACACCACCTCGCCGGGGCCGGAGAGCCAGCGGCCCATGGTGATCCGCAGGCCGTCCAGCGGGCCGTCCTTCGCCCGGCCGACCAGCGTCACCGGCGGGAGCAGGCTGCCGGCCGGCGGGATCCGGAGCTCGTCGCCGACGCGCGGCTGGACGGTGAGCGCCGGGTAGGGGCCGGCCGAGGCCGTCACGCCGGGGGCGTGCGCGGTCGCGGCGAGTTGGGCGGGGCTCGCCCTGGCCGGGTCGTACAGCACGTTGAGGTGCGCGCCGCGCTGGTCGGCGAAGGTGCGCTGGTACGGGCCCTGGGAGGCGGCCAGCAGGCCCGTGGCGAGGATGCACGCCGTCACGGCCGCCATCGTGGTGAGCACCATGACCAGGGTCTGCACCCGCTTGCGGCCGACCCCGGCGCGAACCACCTTGCCCAGTACGCTCATGCGCCCGCCTCCCTTCGCCCGGCTGGGGCGTTCGCCCGCACGCGCCCTCCTGTGATCCGCTCTCCCCCGGCCTCCGGCCGGGGGCAGCCCCACCGCTCGCTCATCGCACAGCGCTCGCTCATCGCACACCGCCGGGGGCCGGCACGGCCGCGGTGTCCCGGACCAGCCGGCCGTCGAGCAGCTCGATGGTCCGGTCGGCGCAGGCCTCGGCGAGCGCGGTGTCGTGGGTGACCAGCAGGATCGTCTGGCCCTCCGCGTTGAGTCCCCGGAGCAGGTCGCGGACGTCGGCGGCCGAGGCGGTGTCCAGCGCCCCGGTCGGCTCGTCGGCGAGCAGCAGCGGCGGGCGGTTCATCAAGGCCCGTGCCACCGCGACGCGTTGGCGCTCGCCGCCGGAGAGTCGACCGGGGAAGGCCTTGGCGTGCCGGGCGACCCCGAGCCGCTCCAGCAGCTCGCCGGCCCGGGCCCGGGCCTGCTCCCGCCGCATCCCGGCGAGCTGGGCCGGGAGCAGCACGTTGTCCTCGACGTTCAGGTCGTCCAGCAGGTTGAAGAACTGGAACACCATGCCGATCCGCTTCCGCCGGTACTCGGCCAGGGCGGCCTCGCCGAGCTCGTGGACGGCCACGCCGTCCACCTCGACGGTGCCCTCGCTCGGGCGGTCGAGGCCGGCGACCAGGTTCAGCAGGGTGGACTTGCCGCTGCCCGAGCGGCCGAGCACGGCCAGCGCCTCGCCGGCCCGGACCTCCAGGTCGAGCCCGGCCAGCGCGGGGTGGGCGGCGTCGGATCGGTCGTACGTCTTGCTGACGCCGCGGATCCGGATGATCGGCGCGTTCACGGGCCCTCCACGATTCGAGGTCCGGCACCGGAAGTCCGGGCCGGCTGACGGGACATGACGCTACGAATTCGGGGCGGGGCGCGGACAGCCGTCTGGACGGCCTCTCGGGGGTGTATCCAGGTACACCCCGGATTGGGGGCGCAGACCTAGAGCGCTGCACGTCACGGCGCGGCAGACTGACGCCGGATGATCAACCGGGGCCGCGGGGCCACCGACCGGAGGGGAGGCGCGGGATGAGGACGAGCGCAGTGTCCAGGGCCGTCGCGCAGCTGGAGGGTGCCGTCGTGGCCGGCGTGCGGGCGCTCTACATGGTCACGTTGGCCGTCACGGGGCTGATGGCGCTGCTGGCCGGGCCGGTCCTGCTGGCCGCCGCCCTGCTCGGCCCCGACGACGCCGAGCCGTTCGCCCACGGTCCGGGCGGGCCGCTGATCCTGCTGGTGCCGCTGACGCCGGTCGCCCTCTGGGCGCTCTGCTGGGCCACCGGGGGCGGCGGCCGGGCGGCCGGGGCCGTCCTGTTCGCGCCGGGCGCGCTCGCGCTGATGGCCACCGACCTCTACGGCGGCGCCCCGCCCGGCGGTCGGTCCGGATCGTTCTGCCTGGGGCCGGCGATGCTGGTGCTCGGCCTGCTCGGCACGCGCTGGATCGCGACGGAGAACCGGCGGATCGTCGGCCGGTGGAGCGACCGACCGATCCCGGTGCCGTACCACCGCGTCGACGCCGGGCCGTGGCAGCGGCTGCGCGCCGGCGGCTGGTTGGCCGATCCGGCGACCTGGCGGGACCTCCTCTGGGTGCTCGTCTCCGGCTGCGCCATCCCGATCACCGCCGTGATCGTCGTGCTGACCCCGATCGCCCTCCAGGTGCTCGGCCGGAACGGGCCGTTCCTCCCGCTGGGGCCCGTCTACATGATGGGGCTCTACATCTCCCCGCTGGCCGCCCTGTGGGCCGCGCCGCCGATCCTGCGGGTGCATGAGCGGGCAGCCCGAGCCCTGCTCGGCCCGTCCCGGCGGAGCGAACTCGCCCGCCAGGTCAGTCATCTGGCCCGGACCAGGGCGGACACCATCGACGCCGGGGCGGCCGAGCTGCGCCGGATCGAGCGGGACCTGCACGACGGGGCGCAGGCCCGGCTGGTCGCCCTGGGCATGCTGCTGACCGTGGCCGAGCAGGTGAAGGACGACCCGAAGGCCCTGCAACCCCTGCTGGTCGAGGCCCGGATGTCCTCGGTCAAGGCCCTGAGCGAGCTGCGCGACCTGGTCCGGGGCATCCATCCGCCGGTGCTCGCCGACCGCGGCCTGGCCGACGCGGTCGAGGCGACCGCGCTGGACCTCCCGCTGCCGGTCACCTTCACCGGCGGGCTGCCCGGCCGGGCGCCCGCCCCGGTGGAGTCCGCCGTCTACTTCGCGGTGAGCGAGCTGCTGGCCAACGTGGTGAAACACGCCGGCGCCTCGCACGTGTGGATCGAGATAGGGCACAGTGACGGGCTGCTGCGGATATCGGTCACCGATGACGGGCGCGGTGGCGCCAACCCGTCCCGGGGGACCGGCCTCAGCGGAACCGAACGCCGACTGGCCGCCTTCGACGGGGTGCTCGCGATCAGCAGCCCCTCCGGTGGCCCGACCATTGTGAACCTGGAGATCCCGTGCGCGTTGTCATCGCCGAAGACCTCTTCCTCCTCCGGGACGGCCTGACCCGGCTGCTGGAGGCCAGCGGCATGGAGGTCACCGCGGCGGTCGAGACCGGCGACGAACTGCTCGCCGCAGTGGCCGCCGACCGGCCGGACATCGCCGTGGTCGACGTCCGGCTGCCGCCCGGCTTCACCGACGAGGGGCTGCGGGCGGCGCTGGCCGCCCGCCAGGCGCACCCAGGGCTGCCCGTCCTGGTGCTGTCGCAGTTCGTGGAGCAGTTGTACGCGCGCGAGCTGCTGGCCGGCAGCACCGGCGGGATCGGCTACCTGCTGAAGGACCGGGTGCTGGACGGCGCCCAGTTCATCGACGCGGTGCAGCGGGTCTCCCGGGGCGGCACCGTGATGGACCCGGAGGTGATCAGCCGGCTGCTCACCCACAACTCCTCGGCCGGCCCGGTCTCCACCCTCTCCCCGCGCGAGCGGCAGGTGCTGGCGCTGATGGCCGAGGGGCGCTCCAACGCGGCGATCGCCCAGCAGTTGGTGATCACCGAGCGGGCTGTCGCCAAGCACACCGCGTCGATCTTCGTCCGACTCGACCTCCAGCCCTCCGACGACGACAACCGCCGCGTCCTGGCCGTACTGGCCTACCTCAACAACGGCTGAGAGGGGCGACGCACCAAGGCTTTCCACCCCTCCCACCCCTTGAAGGGCCACCGCCAAGTGAGAGACCGCCCTCCGCTGCAGGGGGCTCGCCCGCTCCGGTCAAGGTCATCTACGCTGGTGACGTGCTCATCCTTGTTCGCCGTCGCCACGTGGACCTGCTCCGCGTGACAAGCATGTCCTGTCGACGCTCCAGCTGAACCTCGCGCCACCCACCCTCAAGGGCAGCCTCCACCCGGCCGCCTCCACCTCCCGGCTCCCGGAGCACCCGCCGCACCAGGCGGCCACTCCGGCCATCCCCCGGTCGATCACCGGGACAGGCCGGGACGAGACCAGCGGATGTCACACATGTCGCAGCAGTACACCCCCATATCCGACTCCCTCCCGGTGATCAACCTCTCGCTCGCCGACGGCGGCCCGGACGACCGCCGCCGACTGCACGACGAACTCCGTGCCGCAGCCACCGACGTCGGGTTCTTCCAGCTCGTCGGCCACGGCATCACCCCGGAGGAGACGGCCGCGCTCACCGACGCGATGCGCGCCTTCTTCGACCTCCCCGAGGCCGACCGGCTCGCCGTGAGCAACCTCAACTCCCCCCACTACCGCGGCTACACCCGCACCGGCGACGAGCGCACCGGCGGCAGCCAGGACTGGCGCGACCAGCTGGACATCGGCGCCGAGCTGCCCCCGCACGTGCCCGGCACCGGCGAGCCCCCGTACTGGTGGCTGGAGGGCCCCAACCAGTGGCCCGCGGCGCTCCCCGAGCTGCGCACCGCCGCGCTCGGCTGGATCGACCACCTCAGCGACACCGCCCGCCGGCTGCTGCACGAGCTCCTCACCGCGATCGGCGCCCGCCCCGACTTCTACGACGAGGCCTTCGCCGGCCACCCCCACCTGCGGCTCAAGCTGGTCCGCTACCCCGGCACCGCTCCGGACGGCGCCGGCCAGGGCGTCGGCGCCCACAAGGACTACGGCTTCATCACGCTGCTGCTCCAGGACACCGTCGGCGGCCTCCAGGTCGAGCGCCCGGACGGCACCTTCCTGGAGGTCCCGCCAATGCCGGGCGCCTTCGTCGTCAACCTCGGCGAACTGCTGGAGGTGGCCACCGACGGCTACCTCAAGGCCACCAACCACCGCGTGGTCAGCCCGGTCGGCGCCCGCGAGCGCTTCTCCGTCCCGTTCTTCTACAACCCCCGCCTCGACGCCCACATCGAGCCGCTGGACTTCCCGCTCGCCCGGCACGCCCCCGGCGCCACCGAGGATCCGGACAACCCGCTGTTCGCCGAGTTCGGCCTCAACGAGTGGAAGGGCTACACCCGGGCCCACCCCGAGGTCACCCGCCGCCACCACGCCGACCTGGCCGACGCCGCCTCCCGGTAGCCCCACGCCCCGGAGACCGAGACCAGTCGCGCCGCAGCACAGAAGCAGCACCGGCCAGAGCCGGCCCCGGCCAGAAACAGCGCGGGCCAGAACAGGCTCCGGCCAGAGGCACCAGCACCCCGAGTCCGCCCCCGCCGCTCCCCAGCGGCGGGGGCGGACTCACGTGTGCGGCGGGCCACCGTCGCCGGTGGAGCAGCCGGTGGAGCAGCCGGTGGACCAGGGGGACGGGCACTGTCACACTGCTGCTGTCACAGTGGAAGTGTGCCAGTGCAGGAGGCGGCAGATGGGGGAGCTCGGGGCCGTGGGAGACGGGGGCGGGGTGCGGCTGACGGTCGACGAACTGGCGGCGCGGGCCGGGGTGACGGTCCGGACGGTGCGGTTCTACGGGACGAAGGGCCTGCTGCCACCGCCGGAGTTGGGGCCGCGCCGGGTCGGGCTGTACGGGGCGGCGCACCTGGACCGGCTGGAGCTGATCGAGGAGTTGCAGCGCCAGGGGCTGACATTGGCCGCGATCGAGCGGTACCTGGCCCGGCTGCCGGAGGACAGCACGCCGCTGGACCTGGCGATCCACCGGGCGCTGGTGGCGTCCTGGACGCCCGAGGCGGCGGAGGAACTGGGCCGGGCGCAGTTGGAGCGGCGGGCCGGGCGGGGGCTGTCGGAGGAACAGGTGGAACGCCTGGTCGCGATGGGGGCGTTGGAGCGGACGGCCGATCCGGAGCTGTTCCGGGTGGATCCGGGCCTGCTGCCGCTGGGGGTGCGGATCCTGGACGTGCCGATCCCGTTGGAGACGCTGCTGGCCGCGCGGGCGGTGGTGCTGGAGCACAGCCGGGCGACGGCCCGGGAGTTGCAGCGGCTGTTCCGGGAGACGGTGTGGCGGCCCTACCGGGAGAGCGAGCCGGCGCCGGACGAGCTGGCCCTGATGAGGGCGCTGACGGACCACATCCAGCCGATGGTGGCGCAGGCACTGGTCACGGCGTTCCAGCGCTCGCTGCGGGAGGAACTCGGCGAGGAACTACGGGAGGACTCGGCGGGGAGCTGAACGGAGAGCTCGGCGAGGACCTGGGCAGGGACCTGGGCAGGGAATCGCAGGAGGAGCCGGGTGGGGGCCGTCCGGCACCCGGCCCCCACCCGCTCAGGACTGACGGTCAGTCGGTGAAGGTGCGCCCCTCCGCCGCGATCCGCTCCAGCAGCGCCGGCGGCGCGAACCGTTCGCCGTAGGCGGCGGCGAGTTCGCGGGCCCGGGCCGCGAAGCCGGCCGGGCCGCCCTCGTACCCGTTGATGTACTGGAACACGCCGCCCGTCCAGGCCGGGAAGCCGATGCCGAGGATGGAGCCCACGTTGGCGTCGGCGACCGAGGTCAGCACGCCCTCCTCCAGGCAGCGCACCGAGTCCAGCACCTCGCTGAACAGCATCCGCTCCTTGAGGTCCTCGAAGGGGAGGCCCTCGAAGGGGAGGTCCTCGGAGGGGACGTCCGCGGCCGGCTCGCCGAAGTGCTCGCGCAGCCCCGGCCAGAGCCGCCCGCGCTTGCCGTCCTCGCCGTACTCGTAGAAGCCGGCGCCGCCGCTGCGCCCGGGACGGCCGAACTCGTCGACCATCCGGTCGACCACCGCGTCGGCCGGGTGGGGCGTCCAGCTGCCGCCGGCGGCCTCGACCGCGCGCCGGTACTCGTCGCGGATCTTGCGCGGCAGGGTGAGGGTGAGCTCGTCCATCAGCGAGAGCACCTTGGCGGGGTAGCCGGCCTGGGCGGCGGCCTGCTCGATGCTGGCCGGGGGGACGCCCTCGCCGACCATGGCGACGCCCTCGTTGAGGAACTGGCCGATGACCCGCGAGGTGAAGAAGCCGCGCGAGTCGTTGACCACGATCGGGGTCCGGTCGATCTGCCGGACCAGGTCGAAGGCGCGGGCGAGGGCCTCGTCGCCGGTCTGCGGGCCGCGGATGATCTCGACCAGGCGCATCTTGTCGACCGGGGAGAAGAAGTGCAGTCCGATGAAGTCCGCGGTGCGCTCGACGCCTTCGGCGAGCAGCCCGATCGGCAGGGTGGAGGTGTTGGAGCAGAGCAGCGCGTCGGGGGCGAGGACGCCCTCGACCTCCTGGAACACCTTGTGCTTGAGCTCGGTGTTCTCGAAGACGGCCTCGATCACCGCGTCGCAGCCGGCCAGGTCCGCGGCCTCGGCGGTGGGGGTGATCCGGGCGAGCAGCGCGTCCCGCTTGGCCTCGGTGGAGCGGCCGCGGGCGATCGCCTTGTCCAGCAGCCCGGCGGAGTAGGCCTTGCCGCGTTCGGCGGCGGCCATGCTCACGTCCTTGAGCACGACCTCGATGCCGGCCTTGGCGCAGGTGTAGGCGATGCCCGCGCCCATCATCCCGGCGCCGAGCACGGCGACCTTGCGGACGAGTCGCTTCTCGACGCCCTGGGGGCGGCCGGCGCCGGAGTTGACCGCCTGGAGGTCGAAGAACAGCGCCTGGATCATGTTCTTGCTGGTCTGTCCGCAGGCGAGCTCGGTGAAGTAGCGGGCCTCGATCGCCATCGCGGTGTCGATGTCGACCTGGGCGCTCTCCACGGCGGCGGCCAGGATGTTGCGCGGGGCCGGGTAGGGCGCGCCGTTCAGCTGCTTGCGCAGGTTGGCCGGGAAGGCGGGCAGGTTGGCGGCGAACGCCGGGGTCGCGGGGGTGCCACCGGGGATCTTGTGGCCCTTGACGTCCCAGGGCTGGACGGCGGCCGGGTCGGCCTCGATCCAGGCCCGCGCCCGGGCGGTCAACTCCTCCGGGGTGGCGACGAGTTCGTGGACGAGTCCGTGTTCCAGGGCCTGCGCCGGGCGGTACTGGCGGCCCTCCAGGAGGAACTTCAGCAGGGCATCGGTGATGCCGAACAGCCGTACGGTGCGGACCACTCCGCCGCCGCCCGGCAGCAGGCCGAGGGTGACCTCGGGCAGGCCGAGCCGGCTGGCGGGGTTGTCCAGGGCGATCCGGTGGTGGCAGGCGAGGGCGATCTCCAGGCCGCCGCCGAGCGCGCTGCCGTTGACGGCGGCGACGACCGGCTTGCCGAGGGTCTCCAGCCTGCGCAGCGCGCGCTTGATCCGCTGGGACTTCTCGAAGACGGCGGCGGCGTCCTCGGGGCGGGCGGCGGAGAGCAGCCGGAGGTCTCCCCCGGCGAAGAAGGTCTTCTTCCCGGAGGTGACGATCACGCCGCGCAGCCCGTCGGCGGCGGCGAGGCCGGCCAGCCGGTCGACGACGGCGTCGAGGTCGGCGGTGAAGGCCTCGTTCATGGTGTTGACGGACTGGGTCGGGTCGTCGAGGACGAGGGTGACCACGCCGTCCTGGTCCTGCTCCCAGCGGATGGTGGTGGTGTCGCTCATGAGTTCAGGGTCTCCGAGGGGATCCGAGGGACAGTGGGTCAGATGCGCTCGACGATGGTGGCGACGCCCATGCCGCCGCCCACGCACAGGGTGATCAGGCCGTAGCGCAGGTCGCGCCGCTCCAACTCGTCGATCACGGTGCCGAGCAGCATCGCGCCGGTGGCGCCGAGCGGGTGGCCGAGGGCGATCGCGCCGCCGTTGACGTTGACCTGCTCGGGCCGGAAGCCCAGTTCGCGGATGAAGCGCAGGGCGACCGCCGCGAAGGCCTCGTTGATCTCGACCAGGTCGATGTCGGCGGCGGTGAGCCCGGCCTTGGCGAGCGCCTTGCGGGTGGCCGGGGCGGGGCCGGTGAGCATGATGGTGGGCTCGGAGCCGGAGACGGCGGCGGAGACGATCCGGGCGCGAGGGCGCAGCCCGTACCGCTCGCCGATCTCCCGGCTGCCGATGGCGACGAGCGCGGCGCCGTCGACGATGCCGGAGGAGTTGCCGGCGTGGTGGACGTGGTCGATGGCCTCGACCCAGTGGTACTTCTGCAGGGCGACGGCGTCGAAGCCGCCGGCCTCGCCGATGCCGGCGAAGGAGGGCTTGAGGCCGGCCAGGGTCTCGACGGTGGTGCCGGGGCGGATGAACTCGTCGCGCTCCAGCACGACCAGGCCGTTGCGGTCGCGGACCGGGACCACCGAGCGGTCGAACAGGCCGTCCGCCTGCGCCTTGGCGGCGCGGGCCTGGGATTCGGCGGCGAAGGCGTCCACGTCGGTGCGGGAGAGGCCCTCGATGGTGGCGATCAGGTCGGCGCCGATGCCCTGCGGGACGAAGTTGGTCTCGTACGCGGTCATCGGGTCCGAGAACCAGGCGCCGCCGTCGGAGGCCATCTTGACCCGGGACATCGACTCGACGCCGCCGGCCAGGATGAGGTCCTCCCAGCCCGAACGGACCTTGGCGGCGGCCAGGTTGACGGCCTCCAGCCCGGAGGCGCAGAAGCGGTTCTCCTGGACGCCGGCCACCGTGTCGGGCAGGCCGGCCGCGATGGCCGCGATCCGGGCGATGTCGGAGCCCTGGTCGCCGACCGGGCTGACCACGCCGAGCACGATGTCGTCGATCGCCGCCGGGTCCAGCTCGGGGTGCCGGTTGCGCAGTTCGTGGATCAGGCCGACGACGAGGTCGATCGGCTTGGTGCCGTGCAGCGAGCCGGTGGCCTTGCCCCGGCCGCGCGGGGTGCGGATCGCGTCGTAGACGTACGCTTCGGTGGTCACGGTCAAACGCCTTTCGGGGCAGGGGGTTTCGCGGGAGGCCTCAGCCGAGGACGGACCGGCCGACGATCTCCTTCATGATCTCGGTGGTGCCGCCGTAGATGGTCTGGATCCGGCCGTCGGTGAACGCCCGGGCGACCGGGAACTCGCTCATGTACCCGTAGCCGCCGTGCAGTTGGAGGCAGCGGTCGGCGGTGCGCTTCTGTAGTTCGGTGGCCCACCACTTGGCCATCGAGGCGTCCGCCGGGGTGAGCGCGTAGCGGTTGTGCTCGGTGATGCAGCGGTCGACGAAGGCCCGGGTGACGGCGCACTCGGTGGCGAGTTCGGCGATCTCGAAGCGCACGTGCTGGAGCTTGGCCAGCGGGCGGCCGAAGGCCTCGCGCTGCTTGACGTAGTCGGTGGTGATCTCGACCAGGTACTCGGCGCCGGCGATCGCCGCGGCCGCGATGGTCAGCCGCTCCTGGGCGAGGTTCTGCATCAGGTGGACGAAGCCGCCGTTGAGCTCGCCGAGCAGGTTCGCCTTCGGCACCCGGACGTCCTCGAAGAACAACTCGGCGGTGTCCTGGGCCTTCTGGCCGATCTTGTCCA
The DNA here is from genome assembly GCF_042720345.1 of Kitasatospora sp. NPDC058478. Classification (NCBI taxonomy): domain Bacteria; kingdom Bacillati; phylum Actinomycetota; class Actinomycetes; order Kitasatosporales; family Streptomycetaceae; genus Kitasatospora; species Kitasatospora sp. NPDC058478. The sequence continues at coordinate 43,665 of NZ_JBHXML010000056.1, forward strand.
GGTTGCGGCCGCGCTCGAAGCCGGGCGCGCCGCGCTCGACCACCAGCAGGCTCAGCCCGTGCGCGCCGCCCTCGGGGGTGGTGCGGGCGACCACGACCACCAGGTCGGCGAGGATGCCGTTGGAGATGAAGGTCTTGGCGCCGTTGAGCAGGTAGTGGTCGCCCCGGTCGACGGCCTGGGTGCGGATGCCCTGGAGGTCGGAGCCGGTGCCGGGCTCGGTCATCGCGATCGCGGTGATCAGCTCGCCGCTGCAGAAGCCGGGCAGCCAGCGGCGCTTCTGCTCCTCGGTGGCGAGCGAGGTGAGGTAGGGGCCGATGATGTCGTTGTGCAGGCCGATCGCCAGCCCGGAGGCGCCGGCCCGGGCGAACTCCTCGGCCAGCACGGCGGCGTAGCGGAAGTCCGGGGCGCCCCCGCCGCCGTACTCCTCGGGGACGGCCATCCCGAGCAGGCCCTGGCGGCCGGCCGCCAGCCAGGCGGATCGGTCGACGATGCCGGCCTTCTCCCAGCGGTCGTAGTGCGGCAGCACCTCCTTGGCGAGGAAGGCCCGCACGGCGGCCCGGAAGTCCTCGTGCTGCTCGGTGAAGATCTCGCGCTGCAACGCTACGCTCCTTGTCCTGCATCGGAGTTGAGGGACGGAACGGCCCAGTCGCGGGCCACCTCGACGGTGTCCGCACCCGGCCGGGCCGGCGGGCGGCGCAGCGCGCCGGGGGTGGCGGAGAAGCGCGGGGCGGGGGCGGGCTGGGTGAAGCCGCCCGCCTCGACGTAGGTGCCGCGCGCCAACAGGTGCTCCTCCCGGGCCGCCTGATGCATCGTCAGCACGGGCTCCACGCAGGCGTCGGAACCGGCGAAGACGGCCTCCCAATCGGCCCTGGTCCGGGTGGCGAAGCGGTCGGCGATCAGGGCCCGCAGTTCGGGCCAGCGGGCCAGGTCGTACTGCCCGGGCGCCTGCGGGCCGAGTTCCAGCAGCCGGGCGAACTCGGCGTAGAACTGCGGCTCCAGCGCCCCCACGGCCAGGTGTCCGCCGTCGGCCGCCCGGTAGACCGCGTAGAACGGCGCGCCGCCGTCCAGCAGGTTGGCGCCCCGGCGGTCCTGCCAGTGGCCGGCCGCGAGCAGTCCCCACAGCATGCTGGACAGGTGCGCCGCGCCGTCCACGATCGCGGCGTCGACGACCTGGCCGGCGCCGGTGCTCCTGGCGTGGTGCAGCCCGGCGAGCAGGCCGACGACCAGGTAGAGCGAGCCGCCCGCGTAGTCGCCCAGCAGGTTGGCCGGGATGCCGGGCGCCTCCTCGGGCCCGCCCGGCCCCGCGACCAGGCCGAGCACCCCGGCCACCGCCGCGTACCCGAGGTCGTGCCCGGCACTGGCGGCGCGCGGCCCCTGCTGCCCCCACCCGGTCATCCGCCCGTACACCAGCGCCGGGTTGCGGGCCAGGCAGTCCTGCGGCCCGACCCCGAGCCGCTCCGCGACCCCGGGCCGGTAGCCCTCGATCAGCAGGTCCGCCCGCTCGACCAGGTCCAGCACCAGGCCGGGCCCCGCCGGGGACTTGAGGTCGACCAGCACCGACCGCTTGTTCCGGTTGGTCACGTCGTACGCCGGATCGATGCCCAGCGGCGACGGATCCGGCCGGTCCACCCGCACCACGTCGGCGCCCAGGTCGGCCAGCAGCATCGCCGCGAACGGCCCCGGCCCGATCCCCGCGAGCTCGACCACCCGCACCCCCGCCAACGGGCCGGGGCCGGTGGCTGTGGCGCCCGGCGGACTGCTCGTGTCACGCACTGGCTGCAGAACCCTTCTGGGTTTGACAGTAAAGCTGTAACACCCGCGATGATAGAGAAGCGACCCGCCGGTAACAAGACCTCCTCCCCCACCATGAACACCGCCGCCGAGGACTTCGCCGCCGCCTGCCGCCTGCCGCCCGAGCGACTGCGCCGGTTCCTCACCGCCGGGGGCAAGGCGATCGAGCGTGAGCCGATCCCGTAGCCGGGGCGGGTGGGCGGAAATGGTCGGGCGACTGTCAGGGTAATGGCCTATGGTGCGGTAGACCTATTACGAACGACACGGGGGAAGCGCCATGACCACCACCGGACACGCCACCGGACACGCCACCCGCACGATCGTCACCGCCTCCGAGCGGCTGGTGCTCGGACGGCCCCAGGAGGGGGACGTGGAGGCGGTGTTCGCGATCCACGGGGATCCGGAGACCAACCGGTACAACCCCAACGGGCCCCACCGCGACCGGGCGGCGAGCCGGGAGATGCTGGACGGCTTCGTCGCCGACTGGGCGCGGGACGGGGTGGGGTACTGCACCGTGTCCACCCGGGAGGAGCCGGAGGTGGTCATCGGGTTCTCCGGGCTCTACCTGCACACGCTGGACGGCGAGCGGGTGTTCAACCTCTACTACCGCTTCCGGCCGTCCGCCTGGGGCCTGGGCTACGCCGCCGAGGCGGCCCGGGCGGCGATGGCGGAGGCGCTGCCGCGCTTCCCCGGCGTGCCGGTGGTCGCCCTGATCCACCCGGACAACGTGCCGTCCCGCCGGCTCGCCGAGCGGCTCGGGCTGCTCCCGGACCCGGACGGCCGCACCGACGACGAGGACCGGCTGATCCACCGGATGGCCTGAGCCGGGGGCCGACCTGGCCACCGCCCTGAGCAGGACCGTTTCTTCCGTCCCGCTGCTACCTGCGAGTAGAGTGCGACGTTCCCCCTTAGCCGTCCGATACCTCCCGTATCGCCTGAAACGAACTGGTGGCCGCATGACAGTCCGGACCCGCCCCGCGCTGTGGTGGCGCATGGGCATCGTGCTCTCGGCGGGCCTCGGCCTGACCCTCGGAACCGCGCCGCTGGTGTTCTTCACCGTGCAGAGCAACGTCATCGTGCTCGGCTACTTCATCGGCGCCGTGTACTGGATGCTCAAGCGCGACACCGTGGACGCGCCCGCACCCCGGCTGCGCGGCGCCGCCACCCTGTACATCCTGATCACCGGTCTGGTCTCGCACGTCCTGCTCCAGCACGGCGCCAACCCGCTGCCCGGGCTGGTCAGCGGGCCGGACAAGCTCGCGCACTGGTCGTCGTTCTTCCTGCACTACGTGACGCCGGTGATGGTGATCGCCGACTGGCTGGTGCTGAAGCCGCGCAACGCGGCGGCCTGGAAGGACATCCCGCTCTGGCTGGCCTTCCCGCTCGGCTACGCGGCGATCGTGCTCGCCCGGAACGCGCTGTTCGACGACTACCCGACGCCCTACCCCTACTTCTTCTTCGACCCCACCACCAAGGGCTACGGCTACGTCTGGGGCCAGATAGCCCTGCTGACGGTCGAGTTCGTGGTGCTGGCCGCCGCCGTGGTCGGGCTGGACCGGCTGGGAACGCTGGTCGCGGGCAAGCTGAGGTCCGCCAAGTCCTGAATGCCCGGGCACGGATGACGGCCTCCCCGGGGGCGCCTCTTCCCCAGGGCGCCCTTTCACAGAGGCGCTTTCCGGGGACGCCCTTTCCCGGGTGACCGTCCGCGCGGCGGCCGGCCTCAGATCCGCCAGGAGCGGATCCGGTCGGCCGCCGCGAACACGTCCGCCCCGCCCGCCGCGATGTCGCGGGCCAGCTCGACCAGCGCCCCGTACGGCGGGTCGACGCCCTCCTTGGCCGCGTGCATGTACGCGGCCGTCGTCATGCAGGCGTACAGGTTGTTGCGCACCGGCAAGGGGCGCAGCAGCACGATGGTGTGCATCAGGGTGGCCGCGCACCAGGCGGCGTCGGCGTCGTGGCCGAGTTGCGCGGTGTTCACCCGGTGCCGGGCGACGGCGGCCTGGAGCGCGGAGTAGTCCCGCACGCTGAGGTCCTCCGGCGAGGCCAGTTCCTGCACGTCGAGCAGCCAGCGCAGGTCGACGTGGAACAGCATCATCCCCGCACCCCCGCCGCGCCGTTCACGCCGCCGGCGCGTCCTCCGGGAACGCGGCGTCGAACTCCGCCCGGTGCGACTTCCAGAACGCCACCGCGTGGTCCACGAACACCCGCCGCTGCTGCTCCCGCACGCTCAGGTCGTGGATGTACGCCTTGATGCTCTTGCCGTCCGCGGCGGCGGCCTCGCGGATCGCGGCGAGCTCGTGCTCCGTGTACTCGATGTTGAGCGCAGGCATGGCGCCGATGGTACTGGAGCGCACCGGAGTTGGGACCATCAACGGAGGATTTTCACCCGCCGTCAAAAGGGTTTGCTGTCGATACCCCCGCGGAGTGGTTTCGGCGCAGCCGCGGGTAGCCCCCAAGTCGGGCGGGGGTCGGGCGCGCGGGATGACGCCGGGGCGGTGGGGGCCGCCGTAGCGTCGGGGGCAAGGCGGCGGAGCGGTTCCGCGGGGGAGGCCGGGCGGTTCGGCGGAGGCCGGAGATGACGCGCAGGGCAGTGGGCAGGACCGCAGTGGGCAGGGCCGCGGCGAGCAGGACTGCGGCGAGCGGGGCGGCAGTGGGCAGAGCGGCAGTGGGCAGGACGGTGGCGGCCACGGCGGTGGCGCTCGCGACGACGGTCGCGGTGGCGGCGCCGGGGGTGGCCGCGACGCAGGCCGACGGCCAGGACAGACGGGGCAGGTCCCTCCAGGGGGTCTGGCAGATGGACGGGTACGGCCTGGTGGCCGTGGTCTCCGGGAGCAGCCTGGTCACCTACGACGTGACGACGCACAGCTGCATGCCGGGGTGGGTCACCGGGACGCAGGACGGCGCCCCCGGCCGGGACGGCACCATCCGGTACGTCCTGGGCGACAACGCCCTCACCCTCACCCCGCAGCCGGGCGGGCGCCGGGCGATCGACGCCGAGGAGGGCGGGACGGGCACCAAGACGCTGCGCCGCCTGGACGCGCTGCCGGCGCTGTGCACCCGGCCCGCCCCCAACGACCCGCTCGCGGTCTTCGACCGGTTCTGGGAGACCTTCGAGGAGAACTACCCCTTCTTCGCCGCCAAGGGGATCGACTGGCACGCGGCCCGCGACGAGCAGCGCGCGAAGATCACTCCGGCGACCACCACCGACCAGCTCCAGCAGATCTTCATCGACCTGCTGACCCCGCTCAAGGACGCGCACACCGGTCTGGCCCGGGTGACCGGCACCGGCCCGACCGGCGTCTACTCCGGCCGGCGCGACGGCTCGTTGAAGTCGACGCCCGCCCTGCGGGACACGGCCCGCAAGGCCGTCGACGCACAACTGATCGGCCCTGAACAGGAGTTCGCCGTCAACGAGCAGGGGGTGAGCCGGCTGGGCGTGGGCCGGCTCCCGGACGGCGTCGGCTACCTGCGGGTGAGCGGCTTCGACGGCTACGCGACCGGCGGGTTCGCCGCCCAGGCCAAGGAGCTCGACCGGGCGCTGGACGCCCTGCTCGCCGACCCCGACCGGCTCAACGGCCTGGTGATCGACGTCCGGCTGAACGGCGGCGGCTCGGACGCGCTCGGGCAGCAGATCGCCGCCCGGCTCACCGACCGCCCGTACGTCGCCTACCGCAAGGTGGCCCGCGACGACCCGGCCGACCCCACGAAGTTCACCCGGCCGCAGCCGGTCGTGGTGCGGCCCGCGCACACCGAGCACTTCACCGGCCCCGTCGCCCTGCTCACCTCCTCGCTGTCGATCAGCGCCGCCGAGACCTTCACCCAGACCCTGATGGGCCGCTCCCCGCACGTCGTCCGGATCGGCGAGAACACCCAGGGCGTCTTCTCCGACGTGCTGATCAAGACCCTCTCGCCGGACTTCATGGTGGTGCTGCCGAACGAGAAGTACCTCACGCCCGACGGCAGCACCTTCGACGGCCCCGGCATCCCGCCGGACATCCGCACGCCGGTGTTCACCGACGACGAGCCGGCCGGGCTCAAGGACTCCGCCCTGAGCACGGCCCGCCGCGTCCTCGGCGAGCAGTAGCGGCCGCATCGCGGGCGAGGCCGCCCGCGCCGTACCGGCTACATCGGATCCACCCCCCGCAGTTCGCCGTCCAGCTCCAGCCACCGGGTGAGGCCCAGACCGCGCAGGAACGGCACGTCGTGGCTGGCCACGATCAGCGCGCCCTGGTAGGCGGCGAGCGCCTGGGTGAGCTGGCGGACGCTGGCGAGGTCCAGATTGTTGGTCGGCTCGTCGAGCAGCAGCAGCTGCGGCGGCGGGTCGGCCAGCAGCAGCGCGGCCAGGGTGGCCCGGAACCGCTCGCCGCCGGAGAGGGTCGCGGCGGTCTGGTCGGCCCGGCCGCCGCGGAACAGGAAGCGGGCCAGCCGGGCACGGATCGCGTTGTCCCCGGCGGCGGGGGCGAACAGCTTGACGTTCTCCGCCACGGTCAGCTTGTCGTCCAGCAGGTCGAGCCGCTGCGGCAGGTGGCGCAACGGCACCGGGGTGCTGACCTCGCCCTCCAGCGGGGCGAGTTCGCCCGCGATGGTGCGCAGCAGGGTGGTCTTGCCGGAGCCGTTGCGGCCGACCAGGGCGATCCGCTCGGGGCCGCGCAGGTCGAGGTCGGCGGTGGTGCCGTAGGGCAGCCGGACCTTCTGCAGGGTGAGCACGGTGCGCCCGACCGGGACGGCCGTGCGCGGCAGGTCGATCCGGATCTCGGCATCGTCGCGCACCGCCTCCTCGGCGGCGGTGAGCCGCTGCCGGGCCTCCTCCAGCCGCTCGGTGTGCATGCCCTGGAGCCGCCCGGCCGTCTCCTGGCCCTGGCGTTTGAGCTTGCCCGCGAAGATGTGCGGGTCGTTGCGGGTGACCGAGCGCTTCTTGCCGTAGCTGGCGCTGCGGTCCAGCCGGGTGCGGGCCTCGGTCAAGTCCCGTTTCTGGCGCTCGACGTCGGCCTCGGCGTTGCGCAGAAGCCGCTCGGCGGTCTCCTGCTGGGCGGCGAGGGTGCGCTCGTACTCGGCGAAGTTGCCGCCGTACCAGGTGACCGCGCCGTCCCGCAGGTCGGCGATCTGGTCGACGTGCTGGAGCAGTTCGCGGTCGTGGCTGACGATCAGCATGACGCCGTGCCAGCCGGCGACCGTCTCGTAGAGCCGCTCCCGGGCCGTCCGGTCCAGGTTGTTGGTGGGCTCGTCGAGCAGCAGGACGTCGGGGCGGCGCAGCAGCAGGGCGGCGAGGCGCAGCAGGACGGCCTCGCCGCCGGAGAGCTCCCCGGTGGTGCGGTCGAGGCCGAGGCGGTGCAGGCCGAGCCGGTCGAGGGTGGCGCGGGCGCGCTCCTCGACGTCCCAGTCGTCGCCGACGGCATCGAAGTGGCGCTGGTCGGAGTCCCCTGACTCGATGGCGTGCAGGGCCTCGCGGGTGGCCCGGATGCCGAGCGCCTCGTCCACCCGCACGGTGGTGTCCAGCGTCAACCCCTGGGGCAGGTATCCGAGTTCGCCGTCGACCCGGACGGTGCCGCCGGTCGGGGTCAGCTCGCCGGCGATCAGCCGCAGCAGGGTGGACTTGCCGGCGCCGTTGAGCCCGATCAGGCCGGTGCGGCCGGGGCCGACGGCGAGGTGGAAGCCGTCCAGGACGGGCTTGCCGTCGGGCCACTCGAAGGTGAGATCGGTGCAGAGGACGGCGGTGGTGGGTTGTGCCATGGAGGGCCTCCCGGGTGGTTGCCGAAGGGAACGATGAGCAACACGGGGAGACACCGCGGGTGCGGGCCGGTACGGCCGGGGGGAGGGCGGGGCGGATCCGGATCAGCCGGATCGGGCTCGCCACGGGGCCGTGACTGAGGTCGCACACTCGCACACCGCGCGGCGAAGGGCCTGCGCGGCGGGGGCGGTGTCTCGGGACCTCAGTAGAGCAACGGCCTTCTCCTTGTCTGGCTGGTGACTCCGTCCACGCTACGCACGGCGCCGGACGCGGACAACCGAATTTCGGCACACCGGGAAGCACCCCTGGACACGCACCGGGAAGCGGCCGCCCGACCGGATTCCGGGCGCCCGGAGGAGGGCGGGTGCCGGTCCGGTGCCCATCCGGTGACGACCCCGCCCCAGTCCGGGGGTGTACGCAAGGAGGCCTTTATCCGCATGGCAGACTCCTCCCCTGCCATGCCTGCGGCTCCCCGGAGCCGTACCCGAGGAAGGGGTCGCATGGCGGTTATTCACAGGGGGATTTGAACTCATGTCACCGATGTACCGGCCGAACCGTGCCGTCCTGGGCGCCTCCGTCGCCGCGCTGACCGTGCTGGCCGCGACCGCGTGCGGCCCGGACAACAGCGACCCGGTCGTGGCCCGGACCACGGCTCCGACGGTCGCGGCCGGCGCCACCGGCAAGCCGGGCGCAGCACCGATCAAGCTGCCGACCGCCGAAGAGCTGAAGACCTGGAAGTTCGAGGACTGGGACAAGTGGGCCCAGCAGAACGTGATCACTCCGGCGGTCAAGGGCTACTGGACCCTGCAGCGGATCCTGAACGCCAAGCCCAAGCCGATGCCGCAGCCGCAGCCCGACCCGACGCAGCCGCCGGCCCAGCCGACCGGCGCGGCCCCGGCCCAGCCGACCTCGAAGCCGGCCACCCCGGTCCCGGCGCAGCCCACCACCGCCCAGCCCCCGAGCACCGGCGACGCGCTGCCCACCGTCATCGAGGCCAAGCCGACCCAGCACCCGTTCGCGAAGAACCTGCACGTCAACGGCAAGCTCTTCTTCAAGGACGGGAACGAGGACTACGTGTGCTCCGGCACCGTCGTCTCCGACCCGGCCAACCCCGGCAAGAGCAACCTGGTCTGGACCGCCAGCCACTGCCTGAACGGCGGCAAGGGCGGCCAGTACTACACCAACATCTCCTTCGCCCCGGCCTACAACAGCAACGGCCTGCTGAGCGGCGGCAAGCAGGCCAACGAGACCGACGCCGAGCCGTACGGCGAGTGGGGCGCGACCGCCGGCATGGTCTCGCCGCAGTGGTCGGCCGAGGCCGACCCGGAGCACGGCGGCCCGTGGAGCCAGTACGACTTCGGGATCATCAAGGTCGCCAACCCGAGCGGCAACGGCAAGTCGCTGGAGGAGACCGTCGGCGGCTCCGTGCCGATCTGGTTCAACGCCCCGCGTGAGCAGTTCAACAGCGTCAGCGCCTACGGCTACCCGGCCGGCAAGCCGTTCGACGGCGTCGAGCTGGACCACTGCGACAGCGGGAAGCCGGTGAAGAAGACCGGCGACCCGAGCCGCCCGGCGATGCTGATGATCGGCTGCAACATGACCGGCGGCAGCAGCGGCGGCGGCTGGGTCGCGACCAAGGACGGCAAGCCGGCCCTGGTCAGCGACACCTCGATCGGCAACGGCGCCAGCACCTGGGAGGCCGGCCCGTACCTGGACGACGTGGCGGCCCGGATGTTCGACTACTTCTCGAAGAAGTCGAAGTGACCACCGAGGCCCCGGGGCACCACTGAGGCCCGGGGCCCCACTGAGGCCCGGAGCACCGCCGAGGCCCGGGTGACCTCCCGGGTCCGGTAGGTCCTGACCGGCCCGCGTGGCCGGTCCCCGGGGCCGCGGCAGCCGCGCCGCGGCCCCGGGCTTTTCCGCCACCCGGCCCGCTCCTCCTACAATCGGGCTCATCATGAGCGCCACACTCGTAGTCAAGGACCTCGCCGCCGGTCACGGCGAACGCACCCTCTTCTCCGGCCTGGACCTGGTCGTCGCCCCCGGTGACGTGATCGGCCTGGTCGGCGTGAACGGCGCCGGCAAGTCGACGCTGCTGCGGCTGCTGGCCGGGCTGGACACCCCCGAGGGCGGTTCGCTGCGGCTCAGCCCGGCGACCGCCAACATCGGCCACCTGCCACAGGAGCCGGAGCGGCGCGAAGGCGAGTCGGTGCGCGACTTCCTGGCCCGCCGCACCGGCGTGGCGTCCGCGCAGACCGCGCTGGACGAGGCCACCGAGGGCCTGGTCGAGGGCCGCCCGGGCGCCGACGACGCGTACGCGGCGAGCCTGGACCGCTGGCTGGAGCTGGGCGGCGCCGACCTGGAGGAGCGCGCCGAGGAGGTCGCCGACTCGCTCGGTCTGAAGGTCTCGCTCGACCTGCCGATGACGGCGCTGTCCGGCGGCCAGGCCGCCCGGGCCGGCCTCGCCTCGCTGCTGCTCTCCCGCTACGACGTCTTCCTGCTCGACGAGCCCACCAACGACCTCGACCTCGACGGCCTGGAGCGGCTGGAGGCCTTCGTCAAGGGCCTGCGCGCGGGCACCGTGCTGATCAGCCACGACCGCGAGTTCCTGGCCCGCACCGTCACCAAGGTGCTGGAGCTGGACCTGCACCAGCAGCAGGTCAACCTGTACGGCGGCGGCTACGAGGCGTACCTGGAGGAGCGCGCGGTGGCCCGCCGGCACGCCCGCGAGGAGTACGACGAGTACGCCGACACCAAGTCCGGGCTGGAGGCCCGGGCCCGGATGCAGCGCGGCTGGATGGAGCACGGCGTGCGCAACGCCCGCCGCAAGTCCTCCGACAACGACAAGATCGGAAAGGCGCAGCGCGCCGAGTCCACCGAGAAGCAGGCCTCCAAGGCCCGGCAGACCCAGCGGATGATCGAGCGGCTGGACGTGGTCGAGGAGCCGCGCAAGGAGTGGGAGCTGCGGATGGAGATCGCCACCGCGCCGCGCTCCGGCTCGGTGGTCGCCACCCTGCGCGCGGCCGTCGCCCGCCGCGGCGACTTCTCCTTCGGCCCGGTGGACCTCCAGATCGACTGGGCGGACCGGGTCGCCATCACCGGCGCCAACGGCGCGGGCAAGTCGACGCTGCTGGCCGCCCTGCTCGGCCGGCTCGAACTCGACGGCGGCAGCGCCTCGTTGGGCTCCGGCGTGGTGGTCGGCGAGGTGGACCAGGCGCGCGGGCTGTTCCTCGGCGGCGAGCCGCTGGCGGACGCCTTCGCCGCCGCCGTCCCGGAGTTCACGCCGGAGGAGGTGCGCACCCTGCTGGCCAAGTTCGGCCTCAAGGCGGTGCACGTGAAGCGCCCGGCCGGCACCCTCTCCCCCGGCGAGCGCACCCGGGCCGCGCTGGCGCTGCTCCAGGCGCGCGGGGTCAACCTGCTGGTGCTGGACGAGCCCACCAACCACCTGGACCTGCCGGCGATCGAGCAGCTGGAGGCGGCGCTCGGCTCGTACACCGGGACCCTGCTGCTGGTCACCCACGACCGGCGGATGCTGGACACCGTCACGGTGAACCGGCGGATCGAGGTCCGGGACGGGCGGGTGCACGAGCTGTAGTCCCGTCCGGCAGGGCGGCCCTGCCGGGCGGCCCTGCCGGATGGACCCGCCGGGCGGCCCTGCCGGATGGACCTGATCTGCGGATTGGTCTCGACCTCTTCCCGGCGCGGCCGTCATGTGCTGTGCTGTCGGCCATGGTTGACAGTGCAGTGGCAGGGACGCCCTACCCGACCGTCCCCCTCACCCCGATGACGGTGCCGGCCCACGAGGCCGAGGCCCGCAGCAGGTCCTTCCACGACGTGATGGCGCAGCGCCGGACCGTCCGCGACTACGCGACCCGCCCGATCCCGGACGGGGTCGTCGAGTGGGCGATCCGGACCGCCAACACCGCGCCCAGCGGCGCGCACGTCCAACCCTGGCGGTTCGTGGTGATCACCGACCCGGAGCGCAAGCGGCGGCTGCGCGAGGCCGCCGAGGCCGAGGAGCGCGAGTTCTACGCGCACCGGGCGTCGGAGGAATGGCTGGCCGCGCTGGCGCCGATCGGCACCGACTGGCGCAAGCCGTTCCTGGAGGACGCGCCGGCGGTGATCGTGGTGTTCGAGGTGCACAAGGGGCCCGATTCGCCGCGCCCTTACTACACCAAGGAGTCGGTGGGGATCGCGGTCGGACTGCTGCTGGCCTCGCTGCACCAGGCCGGGCTGGCGACGCTGACCCACACGCCGAGCCCGATGAAGTTCCTCAACGAGGTCTGCGAGCGCCCGTTGGAGGAGCGCGCCGCGTACGTCATCCCGGTCGGCTACCCGGCCGAGGGGGCGCGGGTGCCGGATCTGCGGCGCAAGGAGCTGGACGAGGTGCTGATCAGGCTCTGACCGCCGGGCGTGTGCGAGCCCCGGTGCGCCGGGAGTGCGGCCGGGCGCGCCGGGGTGTGGCGGGGACTGGCGAGAGGCCTGGTGGGAGGCCGTCCGGAATTCATTGGTGACAGGTCCCGGCCAAGGACATAATCGCGGTCATGAGCCACCCGCAGTCACGGTCCTGCAAGTACCCGCCCGCCCCGCTCCACGTGCCCGGCCCCACCGCCGTCACCACCGGGCGGCCGCCCGAGGAACTGCGGCTGCCCGGCGGGATCTCGCTGCTGCGCCGCCGCAGCACGCACGCGGTGGCGCTCAACAAGGCCGTCCGCGCCAACCTGGACCACCTGCGGCCCTGGATGGAGTGGGCGGCCGAGCCCCCCACCCGGGCGCAGACCGCCGAGCTGGCCCGGGCCGGCTCCCTCGCCTGGGAGGCCGGCACCGACTTCATGTACCTGGTCGGCCTGGACGCCGAACCCGGCGGCGTGGTCGGCGCCCTCGGCCTGCACGGCCGGATCGGCCCCGGCGCGCTGGAGATCGGCTACTGGGTCGCCGCCCGGCACGCCGGCCGCGGCATCGCCACCACCACGGCCGGGGCGCTGACCGAGGCCGCCCTGGCGCTGCCCGGCATCGCGCGGGTGGAGATCCACTGCGACGAGGCGAACGGCGCCAGCGCGGCCGTCCCGCGCAAGCTCGGCTACCGGCTCGACCGGGTCGCCGAGGCCGCCGTCCGGGCTCCCGCCGAGACCGGGCGGCAGCTGATCTGGGTCCGGGAGGCCTGACGGCGCTCCGAGGCGGGGCCGGCGACCCGGGCCGGCGACCTGGGCCGGCGACCCGGGCAGCCAGCGCCGTTCAGTACCGCTCGCCGTTCAGCACCGCTGGCCGTTCGGCACCGCTCGCCGTTCAGTACCGCTCGCCCGTCGGCGTCGGCAGCGCATCCAGGTCGGCCAGATCGGCCGCCGAGAGCACGACCTCGGCCGCGCCCGCGTTGTCCACCAGGTAGCGCGGCGTCTTGGTGCCCGGGATCGGGAAGACGTGCCGGCCCTGCGCCAGCACCCAGGCCAGCGCGACCTGCGCGGGCGTCGCGCCGATCCGCTCGGCGACCTCCTTGACCCTGCCGACCAGTGCCAGGTTCGCCTTCAGCGCGTCCTGCTGGAAGCGCGGCAGCCGGCGGCGGAAGTCGTCGGCGGGCAGCTCGTCGAAGGAGGCGATGCTGCCGGTCAGGAAGCCCCGGCCGAGCGGCGAGAACGGCAGGAAGGCGATGCCCTGCTCCTCGGTGTACGGCAGCACCTCGGCCAGCACGTCCCGGGTCCAGAGCGAGAGCTCGGACTGCACGGACGCCACCGGGTGCACCGACTGGGCCCGCTTGATCTCCTCGACGGTCACCTCGGAGAGCCCGATCCGGCGGGCCTTGCCGGCCGCGACGGTCTCGGCGAGGGCGCCCCAGGTCTCCTCGATCGGGACGGCCGGGTCGACCCGGTGCAGCTGGTAGAGGTCGACGTGGTCGGTGCCGAGGCGGCGCAGGCTGTCGTCGATCGAGCGGCGCACGTGCTCGGGGCTGCCGTCGCGGGCCGACTGGCCGGACCCGCCCGGGACGATGCCGACCTTGGTGGCGAGGAAGGCGCGCTCCCGGTACGGGCCGGCCAGCGCGGCGCCGACCACCTCCTCGTTGGTGTAGGGGCCGTACATGTCGGCGGTGTCGATCAGGGTGACGCCGAGGTCCAGCGCCTGCCGGATCACCCGGACGGAGTTCTCGTCGTCCCGGTTCTGCACGTCGTAGGCCCAGGTCATCCCCATGCAGCCGAGGCCGATGACGCCGGTCTCCGGTCCGTTGGTACCGAACGTGGCGTTGCGCATGACGGTGCTCCGATCGTGGTGGTGTGTTTGCCCGCTCGCGGGGTGCTGCGGTGGATCAACGCGTCCAGCTTTCACCTTGGAGTGCACTCAAGGTCAAGCCCGTCCGGACGCGCTTGGGATCCGCTTCGGACCCGCTTCGGCTCCACCTCCGATCCGCCTCCGATCCGCCGACCGCCAGAGGGGTCGTTGATCGTATGAGCGGCCCTCGGCTCACCCGGAGGTGGGATGCGCCCGAGGCGCAGATGGAGCGCGCACGTCGGACTTCACCACCGTGCGCGCGGACACGACCGTCTGAACCGTGCGTCCGCACCACGGCCCGCCGCCGGGCGGGCGCAGGCCGGCCGCCCGGCCGGCACCGGGTGATCACCCGTTAAACCGGCGTGTGGGAGCCCGTCGGCGGGACCTCCGCACCACCGGGCGCCATCCGTCCGGTCTTGGCAGGGCTCACGGCGACGGCGGACCCTCTGGGCACAGCCGATCATCGGCTCGTCCAGTCGGTATTCCGTTGGGGAGGAACCCATGACGTTCTCGCGCACCCGCCTCGCCGCCGTCGCCGTGATCGTGGCCGCCGCCACCGCCGTGACCGTCCCGGCGCAGGCCGCCGGCGGCCACCGCGCCCTCAGCCGCTTCGACGACGGAAGCTTCGAGTCGCCCAAGGCCCCGGCGAACAGCTTCGCCGAGTTCAACGCCGGACAGACCATCGGCCCGTGGACGGTCACCAGCGGCAGCGTCGACCTGATCGGCGCCGGGTTCTGGCAGGCCGCCGAGGGCGACCAGTCGGTGGACCTCAACGGCGCCACCACCGGCGCCGTCGCCCAGACCTTCGCCACCGTCCCGGGCACCACCTACTCCGTGACGTACGCGCTGGCCGGCAACACGTCGGCCGCACCGGCCGTGAAGACCGGCCGGGTGCTCGTCGACGGCCAGGACTTCCAGGACTTCTCCTTCGACATCACCGGCAAGACGCCGACCAACATGGGTTACGTGGGACGCCAGTTCAGCTTCGTCGCGCGGAACGCCTCCACCACGCTGACCTTCGCCAGCACCAACGCGGGCGCGGCCGGCCCGGTCGTGGACGACGTCCAGGTCAAGGAGTGCAAGCCGTGTTGCGGGTGATCCACTGAACCGCCCGCCCGCCGGTCCGGGACCAGCGGGCGGGCCTCCCCCTCCTTGCCGACCGTTGTTTCCCCCTCGCTTAAAGTGCTTCACCCCGCACGGCGAGCCCTGACAGGGTCAGTTACCGGAAGGTGCACTCCCTGTGAGGAAGGGTGGATCCCTTGTTCAACCGATTGAACCGATTCAACCGATTCAACCGACGAAAAGCATCCGCGCTCGCCGTGGCGACGCTCACGGCGGCACTCGGTCTGGTGCCGGTCGGCACCGCCCAGGCGGCGGCCTGTCAATGGCAGAAGACGGCGTGGGAGCTGCCGCCCACCACGACGGCCGGCGCGGTGTCCTCCAGCGACGGCGGCCGGTACGGAGTCGGCCTCACCGGAACGCGGTCCACCAGCTGGCCCTACGACTTCACGGACGGGCGCGGGACGCTGTGGGACAACGGGAAGGTCGTGCTGCGGCTCCCTGCGGGCAATCCCAACCTGTCCGGCATCAACGCGGCCGGCCTGATCGTCGGCGGCGACCTCGTCAACAACAAGTTCAGGGCCGTGACGGTGAGCCACACCGGGACGACGACTGTGCTGCCGTTCAATCCGAACTGGAACAGCTCGTCCGCCAGTGTGGTCAACAACGCCGGTGACATCGCCGGGATGGCCAAAGTCGGAACGAATTTCATCCTGGTGGTGTGGCCGGCGAACGCGCCGGGAACGTACCGCGAACTGCCCATCCCGGCAAGCAGCTTCCTCTTCCTCAACGGCATCGACGAGCAAGGCAGGGTCGTCGGGTCCACCGACGCGTTCGGCTTCGTCTCGGACATCAACGGCCAGTGGCACGCGCTCGCCGCACAGGGCTCCAACGCCAAGGGAACTCCTGCGGCGATCCGGGACGGGCGCATCGTCGGCGGCACGCAGAACGACACGAGCTACGCCGAAGCCGAATGGGACGCCCAGGGTTCGCTGATCCGGACCATCGGTACGGGCGCCATCTCGGCAAGTGCCATCGGCGGCAACGGAGTCGTGGGCGGGACGACGTTCGTCGGGTCGATTCGACGGCCTGTCCTGTGGCGTGACGGCGTGGTGGCGGACTCGCTGTCCGCGGTCTCGGACTCGTTCACGATCAGGGCGATCAGCACCGACGAGAAGACCCTCATCGGGAACGAGAACTCCCGACCCGCGAACTACACCTGCTCCTGACGGCTGCTTCTGACGCCTGTTTCTGACGGCTGTTTCTGACCCCTGCTTCTGACGCCCTGAAGGCCGGCAGCCTCCTCCCCGGAGGGGCTGCCGGCCCGGTCTTCGCCGCCGTCACTTTCGCAGCCGCCGCCTGCCGGGAGCCGAAAATCCTCCCGCCAGGGTGCCGAAGGTCGACAGGGGTGCCACCCGAAGGTGCGAAGCGGTGTTCCGAGAACGGTGTTCCAGAGCCTTAAACCGTTCCTAAAACCTTCCCACAGCGGGCTTCCGATGCCCCGGAAGTGCTTGACGTGCACAGCTGGTCTAGTCCAGTTTGATGCTCAGCACCGCGCTCCTCCCCCGCACCGGACCAGCCCCCATGCTGCCGCCCGCCCCGCGTTTCCCCCTTCGCGGCGCGGGCGGCCCCACGTCCCGAGAGGCACCCCCATGCCCAGCGCGCCCCAGCCCGCCCCCACGCACCGCAGCCCCGCCGGTCGCACCAAGCTGCTGAGCCTCGCCGCCGCCACCGCGCTCGCCGCCGGCGGCCTCGCCACGCTCGCCGGGAACGCCGGCGCCGCCGACGGCAACCTGCTCGCCAACCCCGGTCTGGAGAGCGGCGCGCTCAGCCCCTGGAGCTGTTCCGGCGGGACCGGCAGCGTCGTCAACTCCGGTGCGCACAGCGGCAGCTACGCACTGAAGGGGGCGGTCGGCGCGAGCGACACCGCACAGTGCGGCCAGACCGTCACCGTCCAGCCCAACACCACGTACAACCTCAGCGCCTGGGTGCAGGGCCAGTACGTCTACCTGGGCGCCACCGGCAGCGGCGTCACCGACCCGGCCACCTGGACGCCGGGCGGCGCCAACTGGCAGCAGCTGTCCACCAGTTTCACCACTGGTCCGGCCACCACCAGCGTCACCGTCTACCTGCACGGCTGGTACGGGCAGGGCGCCTACCTCGCCGACGACATCACGCTCACCGGCCCCGGCGGCGGCAACCCCACCACCCCGCCGCCCACTTCGGGCACCCCGACCGGCACCCCGACCGGCGGCCCCACCGGCACGCCCACCGGCGGACCGAGCACCCCGCCGCCGAACGTCGCCGTCCCCGTCGCGCCCTACATCGACATGGGCGCCTGGCCCACCCCGTCCATGCCCGACATGGCCAAGTCCGGCAACCTCAAGGCCTACACCATGGGCTTCGTGACCGGCGTCGGCTGCAAGGCCAGCTGGTTCAACGCCTACGACCCGCGCACCGGCTGGGCCAAGGACCAGATCGACGCGCTGCGCGCGGCCGGCGGCGACGTCAAGCTCTCCTTCGGCGGCGCCAGCGGCACCGAACTCGCCGCCGCCTGCACCACCGTGGACTCGCTGTTCGCCGAGTACGACGCCGTCGTCAACGCCTACAACCTGCGCTACGTCGACTTCGACATCGAGGGCGCGGCCATCGCCGACACCGCCTCCAACGACCGCCGCTCCGCCGCGCTCGCCAAGCTCCAGCAGGCCCACCCCGGCCTCAAGGTCTCCTTCACCCTGCCCGTCCTGCCCGAGGGCCTGACCTCCGAAGGCGTCGCCATCGTCAAGTCCGCCCGCGACGCCGGGGTCGCCGTCGACCTGGTGAACATCATGGCGATGGACTACTACCGGACCGGCACCGACTACGGCAACGCCGCCGTGCAGGCCGCCCAGGCCCTGTTCGGCCAGCTCAAGGCGCTCTACCCGGCGAAGACCGACGCCCAGCTGTGGGCCATGGTCGGCGTCACCCCGATGATCGGCGAGAACGACGACCACCAGATCTACAACCAGGCCGCCGCCCAGCAGTTGGTGACCTTCGCCCGGCAGAACCACCTCGGTCTGCTGGCCTTCTGGGACGCCACCCGCGACGCCAACGCCTGCACCGGCGGCTCGCTCTCCAAGTGCACCAACATCGCGCAGCAGCCGTACGAGTTCGCGAAGATCTTCGCCCAGTACGCGGGCTGACCGCGCCACACGGGCCGACCCCCGCCTCGGCGGGCGGGGGTCGGCCCGGCGGTCGGGGGTGTTCCTCAAGGACCGCCAGGAGGCGAAGTGGTGACGGCGGCCGCGGCTCAGGTGTCGTAGCAGCCGTCCCACGGGGCGTGGAAGCCGAGGCCGTCGGGGTAGAGCTCGGCCCAGACCCCGTCCTCGCCGTCCTCCTCGTCCTCTTCCTCGTTCTCCTCGTCCGTCTCGATGACCAGCCCGAACAGCGACCCCTCGACCCGGACGGCGAACGGCGCGATGGCGATGTCCCCGTACGCGCGGCCGGGGAGGGCGTCGAGCCAGTCGGCGAGGAGTGCGCGGGCGGCCTCGACGGCCGCCTTCTCGCCGTCCGCCGTCGTGCCGGTCGAGCGGATGCGCGAGTCGAGGTGCCGGCCGGCGTCGTCGAAGCGGTGGAGCACCGCGAACCAGCGCTTCTGCGCCTGCCAGTTCTCGACGTCGGCCCCGACCTCCGGGAAGGCCGCCGTGACGGAGGCGAGGAACTGGCCGCCCTCGCACCGGCCGATGGTGCGGGTGCGGTAGTCGGGCTCGTACCGGATGGGGATCAGGTCGGGAACGCTCATGGCCGAACCGTACGGCTGAGCTGTGACAACGCCCGGCCCGGAGACGGCTCCGGGCCGGGCGCGACTGCGGGCCGGATACGGCTGCGGGCCACGGGCCCGGTCGGCCGACGGTTCGTTCAGCGCCCGGTGGGCAGGTTGGCCCCGCCCGTGCAGTCGAACACCACGCCCGTCACGAAGGTGTTGGCGGCCAGCAGGTGGATGGCCTGCGCGACGTCCTCGGCCCGGCCGACGCGGCCGACCGGGGTGGTGGCGGCGAGGCCGTCGAACAGCGCCGTCCGCTGCTCGGCCGGGACGCGGTCCCACCACGGGGTGTCGATGACGCCGGGCGAGACGGCGTTGATCCGCAGCGGGGCGAGTTCGACGGCCAGCGGCGGGACCATCGCCTCCAGCGCGCCGTTGATGGCGGCGAGTCCGGCGGTGCCGGGGATCGCGGCGCGGGCGGAGGCGGCGGTGATCAGCGTGACGGATCCGTCCGACCGCAGGTGCGGCAGCGCCGCCTGGAGGACGCGGACCTGCGGCCAGAACTTGGCGTCGAACCCGGTGGCGAGCTCGGCCAGGTCGAGCTGGGCGAACGGGCCGCTGCCGGCCGCGCCGCTGACCGCGACGACCAGGTGGTCGACGGTGCCGGACTGCGCGAAGAAGGCCGCGACGGCCTCGGGGTCGGCCGCGTCCAGTTGGTGGCCGACGGTCTTGCCGCCGATCCGGGCGACGGCGGCGTCCAGCCGGTCCCGGCCGCGGCCGGTGATCACGACCTCGGCGCCGTCCGCGGCGAAGGCGGTGGCCGCGGCCTCGCCGATGCCCGAGCTGCCGCCCATCACGACGACGCGCTGTCCGGTGAAGAGGTTTGACGTGGTGCTCATGGTGGCGTGTCCTTCATCTTGTCGAGACCGCTAGTTCCGTCAATAATGTTATCGAGACTGCTAGTCTTGTCAAGCGGGGGACGAGGAAAGGGAACACGATGACCGAAGCCCGCCCGCACACCGGACGCCGCCGCAACGAAGCCGCCCACCAGGCGATCCTCGACGCGGCCCTGCACCTGCTCGCCGAGTCCGACGGCACCCCCGTCACCATCGACGCCATCGCCCGCACCGCCGGCGTCGGCAAGCAGACCGTCTACCGCTGGTGGCCCTCCAAGGGCGCCGTCCTGCTCGACGCCCTCACCGACCGCGCCGACCAGGACGCCCCCGGCCCCGACACCGGCACCCTGCGCACCGACCTCCGCGCCTTCATCGCCACCACCTTCGACGGCTCCCAGCGCGACACCACCGCCCCCGCCCTGCGCACCCTCGTCCGCGAAGCCGCCCGCGACCCCCACCTCGCCGACCTCATGCAGACCTTCACCGCCACCCGCCGCACCGCCCTGCGCGACCTCCTCGCCCGCGGCCGCGAACGCGGCGAACTCGCCGACGACACCGACCTCGACCTGATCGTCGACCAGGTCTACGGCGTCTTCTGGTACCGCTTCCTCCTCGGCCACGCCCCCCTCGACGCCACCGTCGCCGACCGGCTCACCAACTCCCTGGTCGCCGGGAACGGTTAGGACCCGTCCGGCGGATCCTGCCCGGCGCCCACGCCGGTTGATCATCCGATCCGCCGTCGGTACCGTCCCGTGGGGCCCTCCCTGCGGGACGGCACCCGTCCGGGGAGGGGAGATTCATGCAAGGGCTAGACGCAGCAAGGCCGTTCACATCCCGGCCGGCGCGACGCGCGGCCGCACTGGCTGCGGCCGCGACCGCCGCCGTCGCCCTGGTGGCCGGCTGCGCGGCCGGGGACCCGGATCCGGACCCGAGGGCGTACCCGGGCAGCCCGAAGGGGCAGACCCTCGAAAAGGTGACGAAGGCGTTCGGGCTGGACCTGCCCGCGTGCGACCTTCAGGACGTCGGGTTCCACGGATCCGCGAAGTACCCCGGAGAGGCCCTGAACCTGAGCTTCCGGGCCCCGAAGGACTGCGTGGACCGCTTCCTCGCCGACCACTCGGTGGACCTGGCCCGCCCCGTCCACTGGAGCCCCGGACAGGGGGCCGGGACGGGCTTCGACTCCGACACCGAGACCCGGACCTTCGGCTGGTCCTTCGACAAGAACGTGACCTACGACCTCTTCGTCGACTTCACGACCTCCACCGGAAGCCGCTTCAGCGCGCTGGCCGACCCCGGACAGACCGAGCGGACGGTGTACCTGGAGGCGCGCCACCTCGGCGGTTCCTGACCCCGGAGGCCCGCGCCGCCCTCAGCCCGACCTCAGCCCGACCTCAGCCCGTCCGCCGAGCCCCGCCGGGCGCCACTCCGGGGCCGTGCCCGTTCAGACGTCCGCCGGCCCGCGGCGTCGGATCAGCGGCAGGTAGACCTCGTCCACGATCTCGACCAGGACGTCGTCGGGCGCGGTCGGCACGCCCCGCACCACGAACTCGTTGCGCAGCAGCACCACCGCCACCGTGGCCACCCTGGGGTGGAGCGCCCCTGGGGCCGCTTCACCACGGGCGACCGCGCGCCCCAGGATGGTGAGCCAGGGTGCGGCCGCGGCCTCGCCGGACTGGTCCTGGAGCTGCGCCAGGAACTCCGCCGCGCCACCGGCGGCGGCCAGGAGTTCGCGCAGGATCGCGCCGAGCGGGGAGCTCCAGTGCCGGTTCGCCTGGCGGAGCAACTCCAGGGCGTCCCCGCGTAGTTCACCGGTGTCGGGGGGCACGGCGGCGGTGGCCAGCTGCTTGTAGGCGGCGATACCGAGGGCCAGGCGGTTGGGCCAGCGGCGGTAGAGGGCGTTCTTGTTGGTGCCGGCGCGGGCGGCCACCTTGTCCATGGTCAGCCCGGCGAATCCGGACTCGGTGAGCTCCGCCACCGCCGCCTGGAGGATCGCCTCCTCCAGCGCCGCCCCGCGCCGCCGTGTCTGCCCGGCCATGGCCCTCGTCCCGTCCGATCCCGTCGCCGGTACCGCCGTCGATACCCCCGTCGATACCGCTCCCTACCCTCCCATCCTTCTTGTCTTCTCCGACCCGCGCCAACTAGGGTACTGGCCGTACCGTATTGCCGCTCCCCGCCCACCCCCAGGAAGGCAGGACATCGTGCGCGCCAAAGGCATCAGCTACGACACCGGATTCGTCAGGAACAGGTCGTACTCCCGCAGCCGGTTCGACCCGAAGGAGGTCGAACGCGAACTGCGCATCATCCGCGACGACCTGCACTGCAACGCGGTCCGCATCATGGGCGGCGACCCCGACCGGATCGAACTCGCCGCCGGACTCGCCGCCGACCTCGGACTGGAGGTCTGGTACTCCCCGTACCCGCTGGAACTCACCGCCGACGAGCTGCTGGCCCTGTTCGCCGACTGCGCCGAGCGCGCGGAACGGCTGCGGCGGCGCGGGGCCGAGGTGGTGTTCGTCACCGGAGCCGAACTCAGCCTGATGAACCCGGGATTCCTGCCCGGCGACACCACGGACGACCGCATCGCCCTGCTCAGCCGACCCGAGCTCGTCCGCGAACACCTCGGAGCGGTCAGCGGCCGGGTCAACGCGTTCCTCGACCAGGCCGTGGCCACCGTCCGCGGACACTTCGGCGGACGCATCACCTACGCCGCCGTACCGCTGGAGCGCGTCGACTGGACGCCCTTCGACCTCATCTCCCTCGACCTCTACCGCTCCGCAGAGACCGCCGACCGGTTCGCCGACGGCGTCCACGAGCTGGCCGCGCAGGGAAAGCCCGTCGCCATCACCGAGTTCGGCTCCGCCGGCTACCGCGGCGCGGGCGACCGGGGCGCGCTCGGCCTGGACATCGTCGAGTACGACGCCGAGGGCCCCGTCCGACTGAAGGCCGCGTACGAGCGCGACGAGGCCGGCCAGGCCGCCTACCTGCGCGAACTGCTGGAGGCCTTCGACGCCGGCGGCATCGACGCCACCTTCGTCTTCACCTTCGCCCTGTACGACCACGTACACCGCCCCGACGCCGATCCCCGCGACGACCTCGACCTCGCCAGCTACGGCATCGTCAAGGTCTACGAGGACCGCCCCGGCACCACCTACCCCGACCTCCCCTGGGACCCCAAGGCCGCCTTCACCACCCTCGCCACCTACCACCACACCCACTGACCAGGCACCGCCCGGCGCCGCCTCGGAAAAATATGCCGACCGGTCTACTGATTCACACCCTTGCGCACCAACCACCCACCACCCACCTCGCACCTCGCGCAGGAAGTCGGCCGGCCCGACTTCCTGCGCGACCATCCAGCGCGGGACCAAATATGACGACCGGTCTACATAGTCGGGCTCGCGACAAGCATGAGCACCCCCGCCCGCGCGCAGGAAGTCGACCTGGCCGACTTCCTGCGCAGCGCCCCAGCCGGACTGGGCGCGCAGAATATGACGACCGGTCTACATAGTTGTGTGCACGGCGAGCGGCGCCTCCGCCCCTCCGATGCGCGCAGGAAGTCGGCCTGGCCGACTTCCTGCGCGGCGCCCCAGGCTGGCGGGCTGGGGGGCGAGGAATATGACGGTCGGTCTACATAATTCCCCGAGATGGAAACGACGGCGCGTGACGTCCGGCGCGTGACGTCCGGTGGGCGGGGGGCTAAGGGTTGTCCCGTAACTGATCTTTGGCAGTATGAGAGTGGCTGGCCAGGATCGCATCCCAGGTTCCCTTTGGGAGGCGCTGACCTCGGTTCACCCCTGCGACCGCACGACATGGCAGCGGGTAGCAGGTGCCTCCACGGACCTCCCGACCTGGGGAGATGAGCAGGGCCCCTGTTATTGTGCGCCGATGTCAACGATCAAACAGTTCCAAGTGACCTTCGACTGCGCGGAGCCTGTCCGCCTCGCCGCCTTCTGGTGCGAGGTGCTGGGGTACGTCGTACCGACGGTCCCGGAGGGCTTTGCCACCTGGGAGGAGTACCAGCGATCGCTGCCGCCCGAGGATGAGGTCTACTTCGCGTGCACTGATCCCTCGGGTGTGGCCCCGCGTTTGCTCTTCCAGCGAGTTCCCGAGGGCAAGGTCGTCAAGAACCGGGTGCATCTCGATGTTCGGGTCGGCGCCGGGCTCGTGGGTGAGGAGCGTCTGGCCACACTTGAGGCCGAATGCGCACGGCTGATGGCGCTCGGCGCGAAACACGTGCTGACGCAGCGCGCCGATGGCGTCAACGAGTCGTGCATCACGATGCAAGACATCGAGGGCAACGAGTTCTGCCTCGCCTGATTCTCCTCCGAGACTGCGAGGTGGGGAGCCGTCTCCCGGGGACCTCTCAGGTCCCGCATGCGGCGGGAGTCATCCCGCGAGAGCGAGGTTGTGTAGGCGGGCAACGCCGTGCATCGCGTGGCGCACACCGTCGCCTCTCAGACGGCAGTCACGCAGGATCTTCCAGGTCTTCATCCGGGCGAAGGCGTGCTCGACGCGGGCGCGAACCCGTTTGTGGTCGTGGTTGTGTTCGGCCTGCCAGTCGGTCAGTTCGCCGCCTCGGGGCCGGCGGTGCGGGATGACGAGGCCGGTTCCGGGGTAGCCGCCGTCGGCGATCGTGGTTGTCCGGCCGACGGCGGCCTTGGCCCCGGATTCCTCCCATGCCCTGCAGTCGTTGCGGTTGCCGGGCAGGGGCCGGCCGACCACCACAACCAGGCGGGTGTCGGCGTCGATGACCACTTGGTGGTTCGTCGAGTAGCGATAGTTCTTCGACTGCTCGGCGACCTGGTGGTCGCGGGTGGGTACCAGCGTCCCGTCCACGATCAGCACCGCGTCCTTGGCGAATCGCCTACGCGGGGCAAGCGCGAGCCGGGGGCCGAGATGGTCGATCACGCGATCGGCGGTGGACTTCGACACTCCGAAGAGCGGCGCGAGTTGGCGCAGAGTCAAGTTGGTGTGCCAGTACGCGGCCACCAGTAGCACCCGGTCCTCCAGGGACAGCTTCCACGGCCGACCACGGCCCGGCGCGTCGCCGCCCTCGCGGCGCAGCTGCCTCATCAACTTGCCGAAGGCACGCGGGCTCAGTCCGGCGAACGGGGCTATCCAGGACGGCTCAGACGCCGTGATCACACCAGCCACGGCCAAGATCATCCCACGGCAAGATCACTTGCGGGACAACCCTTAGTCGGCGAAGCGGGCTGACAGGTGGGGGAGGAGGGTGGGGAGGTCTTCGTCCTCCCAGGGCTCGCCGGTCGGGGGGCCGGAGGTGATGTCGTTGGAGGGGAGGTCGGCGCCGGTGAGTTGGCGGTAGGCGTGGGTGGCCGCGTAGGCGAGGTCTTCGGCCTCCAGTTCCTCCTGGTCGGGGGTGAGGAGTTCGGCGAGGCTGTCCGGGTCGGCGAGGGCCTGTTCGAAGAGGGTTCGGCCGGCGCCTATCAGCCAGTCGCGGAAGTAGTCGAAGCCGTCGTCGCTGCAGCCGCCGTTGACGAGGTAGCCCGCGCCCCAGAGCAGCCAGGTGCAGGAGCGGGCCTTCTGCTGCGCGTAGTGCCGGTCGAAGTCCGCGATCTGATCGGGTGCCAGGCCGGCGAGGTGCTCGGTGAGCGCGTCGGCGTGTTCGCTCTCGTCGGCGGCGCCGGCGCGGGTGTCGTCGATGATCTGCCAGAAGGTGTCGAGATCCATGCCCGTCACCTTGGCAGGTGGGGCTGACACTCTCTCGCGCAAGCGGCAGAACGGTTTCAGTGGTTTCAACGGTTTCAGCAGCTTCAGCGGTTTCAGCGGGGCGTCTGGGTGCGGAAGCTGTGGCCGAGCTCGGGGCCGGGTCCGTAGTAGTGGCGGAAGTTGTAGATCAGCGGGCTCCAGCGGGCCGGGTCGACGTGCTGGGAGCCGGGGACGACGATGCATCGACGGTAGGGCGGGGATCCTTCGGTGCGGGCCGAAGGATCCCCGTCGACCGGTCAGACCATCACGTGGCCGGGGGCCGACGGCCGCAGGGCACCACGCGAGGGGCCGCGATGGGGCCGCGATGGGGCCAGGTGGCCGACACCCAGCGGTCGCAAGGGGTTCGGGTCCGGATGGCGGCCCGAGCCAACCCATGTCACGTTACTCAAAGTGTTCACAAAAACACCTCGCGTTATCTCGATACTGCGGCGTGGCGCCTTGCGGTGACCACGCCCGACTGGAACGGAGACGGTATGGCAGGGATCAGACGCGGCCGGTCGCGCGGCAGGCTCGCCGCGGCGATCGGACTGGCGGTCATCGGCGTGACGGCGGGTTGGGGAGGAGGTTCGGCACACGCCTTCCCGGCGCACGCCTTCCCGGCGCAGGAGACGGCATCCGTAAGACCTGCCGTCGCCTCACCTGCGGACGGCACGGACGGCGCGGACCGCGCGAACGGTGCGAACGGTGCGAACGGCGCAGACGGGAAGTCAGGACCCCGGGCGTTGACCTGTCCGCCGGTGCCGTTGTGGGTGAACACCGGCGGTGGCGGTGACCAGCTGTACTCGTACAGTCCGACCGGTACGCAGTTG
>NZ_JBHXML010000057.1:0-68986 GCF_042720345.1 Kitasatospora sp. NPDC058478
ATCCTCGCTCCCGAATGGGCCGTTCCCGACCGGCTGGAACATCACCCGGACGTGGTCTTGACCAGCCCAACCACCCCTTAACTACGCGGCATTGGACCTCTACGCCGGAGCTGCCCGCAACCCGGACCGGGTCGCCGAACTCGTCGACAACGCCTACATCGCCGAACTCGCCACCGCCGTCACCGGCGGGCTCGGCGGCCAGGTCGGCATCGCCCCGCGCGTCTTCCTGCGCAAACTCGTCGCCGATGTCCTCGACCGGGTCGACGAGTTCGACGACTTCGACCCGCGCCGGCACTACGCCCTCACCCTCTCCTCGGCCGAGCTGAGCGAAGCCGAACGCAGCGCCGCTTCCGCGGGCGACATCGAGCTCGACCTATGAGCGATGCCGATGCATCTTCCGGCTCAGGGGCCGGGACGGCCGCCCTGTCCCGGCTCCAGCCCGCTCTCGTCCACCACATCGTCAACTCCCTCGGCTGGCGCGAACTCCGCCCCCTCCAGCAGGAGGCCATCGCCCCGTTGCTCGACGGCTCGGACGCGGTCCTGCTCGCCCCCACTGCCGGCGGCAAGACCGAAGCCGCGTCGTTCCCGCTGCTGTCCGCCATGGAACAGCACCGCTGGACGGGCCTGTCGGTGCTGTACGTGTGCCCGCTCAAGGCCCTGCTGAACAACCTCTTGCCACGCCTCGAAACGTACGCCGGATGGCTCGGACGGCGCGCGGCACTCTGGCACGGCGACATCCCCCAGACCGCACGCCGGCGCATCCTCACCGACCCGCCGGACATCCTGCTCACCACGCCCGAGTCGATCGAGGCCATGCTGGTGAGCACCAAGGTCGACCAGCACCGCCTCTTCGCCGACCTCCGGACCATCGTCGTCGACGAGGTCCACGCTTTCGCCGGCGACGACCGCGGCTGGCACCTGCTCGCCGTCCTCGAACGCCTCCAGCAGCTGGCCGGACGGCCCATCCAACGCGTCGGCCTGTCCGCCACGGTCGGCAACCCGGGCGACCTCCTCCACTGGCTGCAAGGCTCGGGCCGCGGCCTGCGACCCGCCCAGGTCGTCGCCCCCGGCGTCGACCTCGCTCCACGGGCCGTCGCCGACGCCACGACGGTGACACCACCGGGAGACATCGAACTCGACTACGTCGGATCAACCGCCAACGCGGCCAAGGTCATCGCCGCCCTCCACCGAGGCGAGAAGCGGCTGGTCTTCTGCGACTCCCGGCAGCGCGTCGAAGAACTCGGCGCCGCACTCCGCGCCGCAGGCGTCACCACCTTCCTCTCCCACGCCTCCCTCTCCCTCGACGAACGGCGCCGCGCCGAAGCCGCCTTCGCCGAGGCCCGCGACTGCGTCATCGTCTCCACCAGCACCCTCGAACTCGGCATCGACGTCGGCGACTTGGACCGCGTCAT
The DNA here is from genome assembly GCF_042720345.1 of Kitasatospora sp. NPDC058478. Classification (NCBI taxonomy): domain Bacteria; kingdom Bacillati; phylum Actinomycetota; class Actinomycetes; order Kitasatosporales; family Streptomycetaceae; genus Kitasatospora; species Kitasatospora sp. NPDC058478. The sequence goes on from NZ_JBHXML010000057.1 coordinate 1,413, forward strand.
CCAGATCGACGCCCCCACTACCGTCGCCTCCTTCCTCCAACGCATCGGCCGCACCGGACGCCGCGCAGGCTCCAACCGCAACTGCCTCTTCCTCGCCCGCAGCCACGAGGCACTCCTGAGCGCCTCGGCACTCCTAGTCCTGTGGGGCCGCGGTTACATCGAACCGGTCACCGCCCCGCCCGAGCCCCGGCACATCGTCGCCCAGCAACTCCTGGCTCTCAGCCTGCAAGAGCACAAGATCGCCCAAGGACTCTGGAACCAGGGCTGGAACAGCCTGCCCCCGTTCGACCGCAGCGCCGAACCCATCCTGCGGCACCTGGTGAACGACGGCTTCCTCGACCAGGACGGCGAGCTGCTGTTCATCGGCCCGGCCGCCGAGGAGAAGTTCGGCCGCCGCCACTTCATGGGCATCACTGCCGTCTTCACCGCACCACCCGAATTCACCGTCCTCGCCGGCCGCCAGGAGATCGGCCGCACCGACCCCATGCTCCTCACCGAGAAGATCGACGGACCCCGGGTCCTCCTCCTCGGTGGGCGAAGCTGGAAAGTCACCTGGATCGACTGGACCAGACGCCGCTGCTACGTCGAACCCTCAGACCTCGCCGGCCGCGCACGCTGGTTCGGCACCGGCTACAGCGGCACCTCCTACGCGCTCAACCAGTCCGCCCGCGACGTCCTGCTCGGAACCGACCCGCCGGTCAAACCCACCCGCCGCGCCACCCAACAGCTCGCCCACGTGCGCGAACAGAACGTCGACACCGTCCACCCCGGCGGCACCGTCATCACCCGAGCCGGCGACGACATCCGCTGGTGGACCTGGGCCGGCTACCGCGCCAACGCCACCCTCACCGCCACCCTTGCCGGCCTCACCGACGAACGCCAGCGCTTCTCCGACGAATACCTGCGCCTACGCACCGACCTCACCCCACAGATGTGGAAGGTCGGAACGGCGGATGCGGTCTCACGGCTGTGCCTGCCAGACGTCGATGTGAAAGCCATGCGCGGACTGAAGTTTCACGAGGCACTCCCCGAGCGGCTGGCTCTGGCCACACTCGCCACCAGACTCGCGGACCTCGACTCAGCGGCGGTCGTATTGTCTCAACCGGTTAGGTTCTCGCTCCGGGCGGACTGAAACCGTGGCTCGGGACTATTGGGACACGCGCGGACGGGCGCTGGTGTACCCGGACGTAGGGCATACCTCGCACTTCGCTATCGAGCTGGCGGCGGCGTTCCGCGGTGGCTGGCGAGTACACGTTGGCCAAGGCCCAGGGGGTCGTCGAGGGCAGGGTCGAGAGACGTGGTGTCCTCCTGAAACATGCTCAGCCGTGGTGTGTTGCACACATCGAAGAGAAGGCCGGTGAAGCCCTCCCAGGGCCGTGCCGCAAAGGAAAGTAACTGATGGCCGCGGCGGGGGATCAGTGGCGTGGGCGGATGAGTCCTCGTCGCGGCTGACGTGCGAGGGTGGGCGCCCGTAGCTGCTGGCCGGGGCCGAGGGCATCGACTGGTTCAGCTCCTTGGAGACGCTGGTCAGTGCATCAGTCGGGGGCGATCTGGGACCACGCGCTATTCACCTCCGCCTTTGAGGGCTTTTTGGGTGAACGAACAGCGCGGGCTGTCTACCGTCTGACGTGCAGAGATGGCAATGGCCGGGCGACTGGGGGTATTGCGCGGCCGGGCCTTCGCCCGGGATGAGAATGATCTCTTGATGTACGTATCGCCGCTGAGCATTGTGTACTGACGGCCGCTTCTGCACGTAGGATCGGCGGTACTGTTTGCGGCCCGACAGGCTTCCCGCTGAGGACATGCCCCCAACCCGCACGAATCACTCGTGGTCTGGTCTGGGGGAGTCCCTTCGTGCCCATGCTCCTGCTGAAGTTGTCGGCGCAGGATCTGCTCACTCTGAACGCGCGTCGCCGGATGGTGCCGCATCTTGCCGAACGGTGGCGAAAGTTCCGGGAGCACGAGGCTTCGGAGACGGAGCGGGTTGCGTGGGCGGAGAGTCTGATTTGTCTGGCGAACGATTTGGTCGCCGCTGATCGTGGCAATGTGCAGATGGTCGTTGAGTGCGCCGCGACTGCTGACGAGGACATCAAGGGGAGCAGTCCCAGGCTCGTGGACGTCGTCCTGGTGGGCCGCCACCCGCGCGAGAATCGGCCGTCCGTCCAGCTGGTGGAGCTGAAGCGTTGGTCGACCGTGACCAGGGTCGAGCGGGCCATTGCGGACCAGATCTACGTGGCGGGCCTGGCGAAGCCCAAGAAGCACCCTGCGCTGCAACTGCGCGAGTACTACCATGCGTTCACCGGCAGCCGAGGCCCCTTCGGCATGGTCGACATCGAGTGCGGCGGCTTTGCCTACCTGCACAACGCCACTGAGGACTCTGTCCGTCCGCTGATCGACGTGGACGCACCGACGGGTGTCTATGCGCGGGTGTACACCGGTGATCGTCGCCGCCAGTTGCTGACCGACTTGCAGGGACACTTTGCCGCTGACGGCGGCGGCACCGAGGCCGAGCTGCTACTGCAGGGCATCGGCGTGCGCAACGCACCGCTGCTCGACGCGATGATGTGGTCCCGGGGCACGGACACGGTCTTCACCCTGCGGGGGCGGCAGAAGGAGGTGGCTGATCAGATCCTGGAGACAGCTGCCAAGGTACTGCCCTCCTCGAAGCAGTCCGCGCTGGTTCCGGACGAGCGACGAGTAGTTTTCCTGGTGACCGGTGGCGCAGGCACCGGCAAGAGCGCTATCGGCCTGCAGATCAAGGCGGAGCTGGAGGCCGCTGGCCGGAACGTCAACTACGCCAGCGGGAGCAGGGCCTTCAACGCGGCGATGCAGGAGCACGTCGGTGTCGGTGACCGGGAGTTCAAGGAGACCTTCACCTACTTCTTCGATTATGTCACGACGCCCGACCCGCTGCTCGATGTTCTGATCTGCGATGAGGCACACCGACTCCGTGACCGCTCCGAGAACCGGTTCTGGCCGCCGGAGAAGCAGGGATCTCGGCCGCAGGTGGACGAACTCCTCGATGCGTCCCGGCTGACGGTGTTCTTCCTCGACGAAGGCCAGGTCGTTCGTCCGAAGGAGGTCGGCACGGTCGACCTGATCCAGCAGGCGGCTGATCGGCGCGGAGCCAAGGTGGTGCGGTACGGCCTCCGCGAGCAGTTCCGATGCGGTGGCAGTGACGCGTATGTCCGCTGGGTGTACGCGCTGCTCGGTATGTCGGATGACGAACCTGAGCACTGGACGCCGGACGGCTTGATGCATGTCGAGGTGGTGGACACGCCGGACGCGCTCAGGGACATCATCCTCGGCGAGGAGAGCGCCGGGGCATCCGCGCGTATGGTTGCCGGCTACTGCTGGCCTTGGACCGAGCCTCTGGGCCGGGAGAAGCGACTGGAGCGGGATGTCAGGATCGGTGACTGGCACGAGCCGTGGAACGCGAAGAGCGACAGCTTCTGCGCGGACGGCGTCCCGCCCGGTGTCAGGTGGTCGATGCACAAGAACGGCATTGGCCAGATCGGCTGTGTGTACACCGCACAGGGCCTCGAGTGGGACTGGTGCGGAGTGATCATGGGCGATGACATGGTGCGCCGGGACGACCAGTGGGTGTTCCGCCGAGGCAAGGAGACGGAGAAGTCGGCGCAAGGTGTAAGACGGGTGAGAGTTCCAGGATCGCTTGATCCGAAGGTCAGTGCGAGTAGCGTCGGTGACGAGGAGTTCGCCCGCCTGATTCGGCACGCCTACCACGTGCTGATGACCCGGGCCAGCCGGGCGACGGTGCTCTATTCCACGGACGAGGAGACCCGGGCCTACCTCAAGGGCCTTGTTGGGGAGACCGAGATCCACGGATTGCGGCCGACTCGGGAGAGCTTGCCATGGCATCACGCCCATCCGAAGCGGGGACGGAAGAAGCCCAAGAACGACCTTCGCTTGTTCTGACGGAAGGTGTGGAAAGGTGGAAGTGGCGGGCTCGCCGGGCCCGCCACTGACCTGCGTCAGAAGAGCAGGTGCGCCACCGAGGTCAGCGCCGCCACCAGCATGTTGGAGGCGACTCCGACGGCGATGTCGGTGAGGATCTTGCGGATCCGTCCACGACGCGCAGGCTTGTACTCGATCGAGGTCATGCGGCCATCCCCAGGTAGTGATATCGGAATGGCAGGGGGCACCCTACCGGGCAACCACGCTCACGTCAGATGTTGACCATCTGACGGGCACAACCATCCGTCAATCGCCGCCTGTCGAGGGCGCACGGAACCTAGGCCTCGTACCCTCCGGGAAGGTGCGCAGCGCAATGATGCTACCGCGTGGACGCGTTGGCGTCGGGGATCAGCGAGCGGAACCTCGCAAGACGCACGCCGGTCCGCCGCCATGCCCCGCAGGGGCAGAGGCAAAGGGCTCACCGTCGGCGCGCGAAGCTGTCGCGTCAGCGCTGCCGTGGGATGGGCAGGGGCTCATGGCGGTGCCAGATCAATGACCTGTCCTCGCGGCGGAGTTCCGCGGATTCCCACTCAAGGCGGATCACACCGTCGGCCAGGGAGCAAGCGCAGGCGATGAGAACGAGCTTGGTGTCCGGTGAGGCGCGCGAGATCTGAATGAGGCTCGTCCTCATCCGGGGAATGCTGGGAACGAGCACGGTCGGACCGGAAGCGGGCGCATGTGCGTTGGTGATCCCACGACGGGCCGGATGAGGTCGACAACGGTCTGTGCCTGCGCTCCTTGCACCACAAGCTTTTCGACAAGGGCATCCTGGGTCTTGGGGAGGGGTGCCGCATACCCGTCTCACAGCGCTTCGTCGGACGCAGCGAGGCAAGCCGCCAGCACGTGCTGGCGTTGGCCGGACGGCCGGTCATCGGCCCGCAGGCAGGGGCTCCACTGGTCGCAGGCCTGCACCGGCGGTGGCACGGCGAACAGGTATTCCGAGGCGAACCCCGGGAGCCCGTCGGCCCGGCGCTGTGAGTGCCGATCAGCCGCGACGGCCGTGCGCCACCTCGATCTGCTCCACCTGTTGGCCGGCCACCAGGTTCCGCAGTTTGGCGCGTGTCTCCGGGTCCGTCGAGTACACGACCGTTCCGATCATTCCGCGTGTCAGCAGCACCTTGTAGGTGTTGCGGATCAGGCGGTCGATGTCGGCGTCGGTGGTGGACTTGCGGAAAACGGGGTCCTTGGACGCCGTCCGGTCGGTGATCCACCGGTCGGTCCGCCAGACGAGGTCCGGCCCGAGGATGACACCGCTCCAGTCGTACTCGAAGCCCTGGGCGGTGTACACGCAGCCGACCTGGCCGAAGCCGGCCGGGTCGGTGGCCCACAACGCGGCTGGCGGGGCGCCGGCGATCGAGCGGTCGCCGTACACGTTCCACGGGCGGGCCCAGTCACCGATGTGCACGTCGGGGGGGAGCGGGTCTCCTGGGGCCACCTTCGTCGTCCACTTCCAGCAGTACCCGGCCGACATGCGGGCGCCGTATCCCTCCGCGCGGCGGGCGTCGAGGAACGCCTCCAGCGCATGGGGGCTGTCGACCACCTCCAGGGCGACCTTGCCGTCGGGCTCCCAGTCGACGGGGCCACCGGGCTCGAGGTTCAGGAGGCGCACCACCCAGTGCAGGTAGGCGTCGCTGCCGCCGCAGCGGAACTGGCTGTCCAGCTCGACCACCTGGCAGCCCAGGCCCTTCACGGCGGCGGCCGCCCGGATCTGGGCCACAGTGCCCATCTCGCCAGGCCGGACGACCTGGTGCTCGTCCAGCAGGAAGACAGGCACCCGGGCGGCGTCGATCAGCTCCTCGATCTGGGGCTTGCCGGTGCGCTGGGCGGCCCGCGTGTAGCGGTTGGCCGACGTCTCCCGGATCCGGTGGGCCTCGTCGCAGATCAATACGTCCAGACCGTTGCGCTCGGCGGTCATGAAGCTGTTGAAGTACTTGAACAGGTCCTGGACCTCACGCTTCCGCGCGCCGGCGATCCGGCGCATGGTGGTGGTGAACGAGCTGGACCCGGTCGCGTGCAGGGCCGTGACACCACGCCGGTACAGATCGCCCAGGAGGGACAGCGCGATGACGCTCTTCCCGGTACCCGGGCCGCCCGTGATGACGACGACCTCCTTGCGGTCGGACTGCTGCGCCTGGCGTACCGCGCGCAGCACCAGCTCGTAGGCGACGCGCTGCTCGTCCAGCAGGACGAACTGTTCGCGCTCGCGGACCTCGTCGGCGGCGACCGCCATCAGCTGCTTGGACGGGGCCACCTTGCCCGCAAGTAACTGGTCCGCAGCCTCCGCGCCGGAGACCGGCTTCAGCTTCGAGCGGAGGTACTGGACGAACTCACCGCGGCGCTCGGCGGTGAAGAGCCGGCCGCGCTCGTCCTGCGGCACCTCGTAGAGGCCCTGGACGCCGAACTCCGTCGCGTTGTGCAGGAAGGCCACCCCGGACAGCCGCTCGGGGCGGGCGGCGAGCGCGCCGTTGAAGGCGATGAGGTAGTCGCAGTAGCCGCGGACCTGCTCGATCGGGTTCAGCACCGGTCGGGTGAATGTGTCGACCCGGCAGAGCAGCGGCTCACCGTCCTCCGGGGCCGCGCTGCTCCACTGTTTGAGTTCGACCACCACATAGGACGATTCTCCCGTGCCCGGGTGGACGCCGGCGAGTATGACGTCGGCTCGCTTGCTGTTGAGCGGGAGCGAGTACTCGAGGAGTACCTCGACCATGCCGAGTCCGGCGTCCAGGAGCGCGTTGGTCAGGACCGGGATGCTCCGTTCCCAGGACCGCACCTCGGACGGGCTGGGCTTGTGGCCGTGCTTGTGGACGAACTGGTCGATGAGGCGTACGAACAGTGATCCGGCCAGGCTCTCGGCGGCGACCGCGGACGCGGAGTCGCGGAACAGCAAGACATGCTCCCAGGCAGCACGAAGTGACTCGTGCGGGTGGGGGCATGTCCCTGGAGGGAAGCCCGGCGGGCCGCGCTGATGACAGGGCTAAACCTACAGTGGAGAGTCTGAGCTCGTGCCCGAACACCTGAGCGTCCACCAATGCATGGCGGACCGCGGAATGGGTGACGGGGGCGGCTTGCGTGGCCGACGGAGCCCCGGAGCGGCCCCGTCTGGACCGGGCTACTCCAACGGCTTGGGCCACGAGAGCTGCGACGGAGCCGGGGAGGGTCTGGAGCGGGGAGAACCGGGGACCACGCGTCGATCACCATTGCCTCTGAGGCGTCCTTCGGTGAACGAACAGCACGGGCTGTCTACCGTCTGACGTGCAACGATGGCTACGGCTGGGCGACTGGGGGTCAAGGGGTCGCAGGTTCAAATCCTGTCGTCCCGACTGTGAAGTCGGTTGCGAGGGCCGGCACTTGGGAGACCGAGTGTCGGCTCTTTCTGTTTCCGGGTCAGCTGGTGGTCGCACGGTGGTCACCGGGCCACATCGGCCAGGGCGTGGACGGTTCTTCTGGCCGGGGCTGCTGGTAGGCGACCAGTTGCCGGTGGAGGCGCGGGCGCTGGCGCCAGGGGCGCTGGGCGCGGCAGACGGGTTGGCCGAGGACGGCGTGGTCGGCGCCATCGAGGATCCAGGCGACGGCGTCGACGGCCGCGCGGGCGGCGAGTTTCGTGAGGTCGGCGTAGATGTTCGCGGTCGTCGACAGGGCGCGGTGGCGCAGGGTCTTGGAGATGACGGGCAGGGGCACGCCCGCGGCCAGGGCGAAACTGGCGGCGAGGTGGCGCAGGTCGTGCAGGGCGATGCGGGGGACGCCAGCCTTGTCGCAGAGCAGGTGGAAGCGGTCGAGGACGTTCTTGGGGTGCAGGGGGCGGCCGTGGCGGTGGAGGACGTAGCCGCTGGCGGGGGTGATCTCGCCGAAGGCCAGTGAACCCGCCCGGTCTTCGAGGGTGTCGACGACGCGGTCGGAGAGGGCGACCCATGTCCTGCTGGCCCTGATCTTGGGGGCGGTGAGCAGGAGTTGGTTGTTGTCGATGACGGAGAGGGTTGCGCGGACGAACAGGGTGCGGTCGGTGAGGTGGACGTCGTCCCAGTGGAGGGCGAGGGCTTCGCCTTTTCGGATGCCGGTGCCGATCATGAGTTCGGCGAGGTCGGCGTAGAGGGGGTCGGTGACGTGGGTGAAGCGTAGAAAGCGGGCGGTCTGTTCCTCGGTCCACAGGCGTCTCGGGGCGGAGGCAGGGCGGGGGAGCAGTGGGGGTTTGGCGGGGTTGCGGGCGAGGCGGCCGTCGTGGACGGCGCTGCTGAAGGCGCTGGAGAGGGTGGCCATGATCTGGTAGACGGTGACCTGGCCGCGGCCCCGGCGCAGCTGGTTGGTGACGAAGGCGGCCAGGTGCTGGCGGGTGAGGTCGATCAGGGGATGGTGCCGAGGGCGGGGATGAGGTCCTGTTCGGTGTAGGTGCGGTAGCGGGCTATGGCGGTGGGCTTGAGGCGCAGCTCCTTCTCGTCGAGCCAGTCCCTCAGGTAGTCGGCGGTGCGCTGCCTGGGGTCGGTGATGACGCACAGGGCCAGGCCCTCGTTGGAGCGCTGCAGCGCGATGCTGGCGCGGAGTTCGTCGGGGAAGCCGGCGCCGCGGACGGTGCGGCGGTGGCCGTCGGCGGGCGGGGTGTCGACGGCGAAGGCCCAGGTGCCGTGGTGCGGGTCGGTGGCGAGGCGGGAGCAGGTGGTGCCGAGCTGGTGGCGGTGGTCGTCGCGGCAGCCGCAGCGTCGGTAGACGCGTCCCCGGTCCTGGTCGTCTGAGGGGGTGGGTGAGCAGCGCATGGTGATCGCCTCGGGAGGATCGTGCGCGAGTCGTTTTTGCTTCCAGTGTGCGCTCGCGGGGCGATCACCGTGCGACCACGAGCTCCACGAAATTGGCGCTGACCTGCGGATCTCCCTTGATTCATGGCAAAGGGAGATCCGCAGGGTGGTCGGGCGCGGGGCTGCTGCGGTGTCTGGGCGGAGTGGTCAGACGAGCGGTTCGCGGTGAGCGGCGTTTTCGCGGACGAGCTGGGCGAAACGCTCGCGGCTGCGCCGCTGGTGCTTTTCGGCCTGTTCGGCGGTCCAGTCCTCCGCGCTGGTGTCGTCGTCTTCGTCGTCGAGGTCGTCGTACTCGGTGTGGAGGAGCCAGCAGGCGTGGATGCCGGTGAGGAGGTCTTCGAGGAGGTCGCGGGCCGGGCGCTTCGGGTCGAGCGGGGGCAGGCGCAGCTCGACGTCGGCGAGGTCGGGTGCGTTGTCGCCGTAGTCAACGAGGGTCTCCTCCAGGTCGTCGAGCTGCTCGCGCAGGGCGGTGGGGTCGGGGAGCAGGCCGTCGGCTACGTGGAGGGCGTGGAGGGCGTGGCGGACGAGGCCTGTGACGGCCTCGTGCGGGGTGGCGCCGGCGTCGATGAGGCCGAGGACGAGGGTGGGGGTCTCGTGGGGGAGCGCTTCGATGTTGTCGGCCTCTTGGACGACGTCGACGGCATCGCGGCCGGAGGCGTCGGCGGTGACCTCGGCCGCGGCAGCGAGCCAGTGCGCCGTAGCGACGGCGGCCGCGGTGGGGTCGACTGAGGAGAAGAGCTCGGCTGGCCCGAACGGGTTCTGCTCCAGGAGGCGGTCGGCGGCGGACACCTGGACGGGGGAGGCGTCCTCCCTACTGAGGAGGACGGCCTGCTGCGCGCGGCCGGCCAGGTCGCCGAGTTCGGCACTCTCGACGACGGCGACCTCGGTGGCGGCCTCGGCGAGCACGGCCTTCGTGAGGTCGGGGTCGTCGATGTCGTGGAGGGCCCGTCCGACGCGGTTGGCGGATTCGATCAGGGGGCTGTAGGAGACGATCATCGAGCCGTACCTGGGGAGGTTCGGTTTGGCGATCGCGTCCGTGACCTCGCTGAAGTGCTTGCCTTCCTCGTCGCGGCGCCAGCCCTCGGAGTTGGGCTCCAGCGAGCCGGCCGCACTGACGGGGTGGGGGTAGGTGCGCCAGGCGGCGTCGGACAGGTGGCTGAGCGCGCGGGCCAGGCCCAGGAGAACGGAGGTATCGGCTTCGGCCGGGAGGGAAGCCACTCGGGTGGCGAGGTCGCCCTCGCCGGTTCCCCAGGTGGCGAGCAGCTCGTGCCGGTTGGGGTCGACGCTGTAGCGGGTCAGACCGCCCCGGCCTCGCCCCCCCGCGGACCGTGCCCTCGATCTGGCCCTGCGAGGTCTGCGCACGCGGGAGATCACAGGCCTGAAAGCGGCAGACGCCGGTGGCAAGGCCATCGCAGGGGAACGGGCCACAGCCCGCCACTGAACGCTGCCGCTGCCCGACAAGGCCGCGCAACACCTTGTTGACAAGATCCGCGTGGCCGGTACGAGCCGTCGGGTGTTTCCCGCTACGCGCTGGCAGCGGCCGCTGCCGGGCTTCTCCGACGAGCCTGTGATGCCGGTGCTCGGGGGGGGGGGCTCGGGGAAGATCGTCGCCCGCACCATCGGGATCCCGCGAGCCTGCTCGGCGGTTGCCCAGACGTTCACCAGTGAGGTCTTGCCTATCCCCGCGCCCGACCGCACCAGTACCACCCCGGCCGGCCCGCGCCGCACCGGCTGCCTGCTCCGGGACCGCCAGCTGGTTGCGGCGATAGAGCAGGCCGGGGCCTGGCCCACTGCTCCCGGCCGGCGCGCCCCCGCCCCGACCGGCCGCGAGTAGCGCGGCGGCGTCGGCCTCGACCGGCCCCAGCGTCGACACCAGCAGTTCCACCGTGCGACGCTGCGGCCGCTCCCGGCGGCCCCGCTCCGGATGCCTGATGGACCTGGCGGCTAACCCGGCTGCCTCGGCCAGCTCGGCGCAGCGGCCTGGCGAAACCCCAGCAGAGGCTCACCGAACGCCCTCACTCGACCACCCCCGCAGCGCACTACCCCCGCTATTTCTACTTGCGGGTAACCCGTCAGGACCCTGCCGGAGAGATTCGGCTGGGTTCTGAGGACCGGGCGGGCGCGCAGGTTCTGTCCGTACAGGATCGGTACCACCCGCAGATGGGAAGCTTGGGCATGACATGGTGTGCGTGAAGTCATCAACCGCCACCATCCCTTAAGAAAGAGGTTCTGCATGAGCAGCGACGTGGAGTCATCTGAGAACCCCAAGAGCGCCGAGAGTGTCGAGAGCCCGGAGGTCACGGGGGCTGCCGAGGCTCCCGCGCCCGCCGCCCAGGACGACGTCAAGGCCCGGTTCCTCGCCGCTCTGGAGCGCAAGCGCGGCGCCAAGTCCGATAGCGCGGCCGGCGGCCCGAATGGCGACTCGAAGATCCACGGCGCCCACGGCGCGGTGGGCGGCAAGCGCAACTTCCGCCGCAAGAGCGGTGGTTGATCAGCCCGGTTGACGCCGGGGGCCGCCAGGCCTGGTCCTGACCGGGCGGCCGTAGCTGTACGCGACAGGCAAGGTCTTCGTTCGAGTGTGCCGGGTGCGGGGCCTTGCCTGCCGGGGATCGGCAGGGTGCCTGGAGAAGGCGGCGCCGGGTGCCGGCCTCGGAGCCCGTCCCGCCGAGCACCGCCGCCCGTGACAGTGGGGCCGGCTGAGCGTGACTCTGTCGGGGATCTTGGTCGCCGCCGTGTCAGCTCTGTGCACATGATGCAACCAGTCGACGAGCAGACGCAGTCAAACGACCTGTCCGTTCACTCCGAGGGGTTCGGCCACTGCTACACCACATCGCTGCGCTGCCGACCACCACGGCGCCCGTGAACCTCACCTCCCCACCTGGAGGGCGTCATGACTCCGGGGAAGAGGCTGATCCAGGTGCGGCTGGCCTCGGTCTTGGGCCCGCCGGGATGGAGCCGCCCGTTGTTGACGGCGGCGAGGGTCCAGCGGACGTAGAGCCTGCGGTCCATGAGGTGGACGTCGGACCAGTGGAGGGCGAGGATCTCACCGCGGTGCATGCCGGTGCCGAGCATCACCTCGAACAGGTCGTTTAGCTGATCGGCGTACTGCTCGGCGCCGTGGCGCAGGAAGGCGGCGGCGGCCTGTTCGCGGGTCCAGCAGGTGCGCTCGGCGGCGCGGGGGCGGGCGGGGGCGGAGTGCTTGGCGGGGTTGTAGCTCAGTCCGCCTCCGACGCCACGAGGCCGGTGCCGCCCGGTAGTCGCCGCGGCCGGACGGCACCGGCCTCGTTGATGCTGCTTCCAGTGCAGTGCCCAGGATGGGAACGCTTGCTGACCCGAGCCGTTGTGTGGCCGACGCCTCCGCCATGGAAGGAGGGTGACCTGGACGGGGGCGGCGTCTTCGTGGCCGAGTAGGAAGGGCCGCCCCGGGGCGGCCCGGAGCTGTCACCTGGAGGTCGGCGGCTTCGGCCACGTTGTTCCGTCTGCGGCGGCCGTGAGGATGTCTCCGAGGCGGAGCCAAGCGTTGGGGCCGGAGTTGCCGATCGGGCTGTCGGCGAATCGCTGCCAGGCCTGGTGATCGTCTCCGAGCGCTGCTTCCACCAGGGAGATCACTGTGGGATGGGTGTTGTTGTAGTGGTGCCCGCGTGCTTTGAGTGCCGTCCAGGCGGGCAGGGCGAGGATGGTCTCGCTGGGGCAGTCGGGTAGGGCGAGGATCTCCCGGGCCCATGCTTCGCGGTTGCTGGGGTTGCCGCCGAGCCTGTGGCGGAGCTCGCGGGTGAGCGTGTGGACGGCGCGCTGCGGATCGGAGTGGCGGGCGAGGACCGAGGTGAATGCCGGTTCGCTGCGGTGGCCGTGCCAGGCGAAGGACAGCAGTGCCTTCTCCACGAGTTCGTCGTCGCCGGCGTGCCGGTCGAGGTACGCGTCGAGCACCACTGCGGTGACGGCGGACAGGCTCCGCACCGTCACCTCTTCGGGATCGCCGAGGGCCCCGCGACGGGTCGCGGGCGGCTGCGGGGCGGGGTCGGCGACGATCCGCGTGATCGCGTCCAGGAGTTCGTCGAACTGCTGCCGGTCGTCCTGGAACTTGTAGTCGTACGACTGGAGGCCGGACCGGCCGCGGCGGGCGTCGCGGATCACCAGTCGGACGGTCGCTTCGACGGCGGGCGTGAGTTCGGGCAGGTGGACCAGCATGGCGTGGATCCAGCGCAGGTCGGCCGCCCTGCTGATTCCGTAGAGGTCCTTCGGCTTCCACGTTCGGAGGGCTTGCACGGCCGTTTCGGCGAAGTGTCGGCCCAGGTCGGCGAGTTCGTCCGCATGGCTCTGCCAGGCGTGGGGATCGCCGTAGGCGGGCTTGGCCTCGGCGGGGTTCAGGACGAGGCGCCACCGTCCGTCGGCCGCATGGCTCACCCAGGAGACGGCGGAATCGGTGCCCCAGTCGGTGTCGAAGCCGTCGTCCCGTAGGTGCAGGAACTCGATGTCCCTTCGATCGGTCTCGTCCAGGGCGGAGAGCTCGGCGGCGAAGTGCTGCCGGGCCTCCTCCTTCGAGGAACCCTCCTGGAGGAAGCCGCAGATCCGGGTCGTGAGCATGGCGGCGCCGAACCGGAAGAGGTCATCCAGCGCGATCTGCCTAAGGAGTATCGGCTCGACCGTCCACGGCACGCTGCCGAGCAGTTGGTCGCGGATGACCCGGTTCGCCGTGGTGCCGGCGGTCCTGTCGATGAGCTGGGAGTGCCGGTCGGAGTGCCGTTCGAGTACGGCCGACCACATGCGGCCCCACGCGTCGAACGCTGCCCTGATCCGGTCGGACCAGGCGTCGGAATCCTCGTCCTCCAGACGCGTGCGGTCGAGGCCGTCGGGCAGGAGAGCGACGGCGGCTTCGAACACGGCGTCGTGGAGGCGTCCCGTACGCAGAACCACCTGTGCGGACGTTGGCTCCTTGAGCAGTTCGGGCGTCATGTGCGGTGGTTGCGGTACCCGCCTGCGCAGTTCGTCGGCGACGGCCGCGCAGAGGTCGGCCGGCCGGTCGGCGGTGCCGAGGGATCCGAGCCGGCGGTCGGAGCAGCGGTGCAAGGCGTCGGCCCGCAGGGCCGGGTCGCAGTCGGGGTGGATGAGCGCGAGGACCACCAGCGAGGTCGACCCGGTCAGGTACTCGTATTCGCTTTCGGTCTGCCGTAGCCCGTTCGTCACCGCGGCCTCCAGCAGCCAGGCGGGTGCCGAATCCCGGTAGGGCTTGTCGAGCAGCGCGGCGAGGAGTGGTCCGCCCTGCTGACTGTCGGCGACGGCACGGGCCTGTTCGGCTGCCATCCGGGCCGCGGCGGACCCGGCATCGGCACCGGCCGCGACAGTGGCCAGGAACTCCACAGGCAGCCGGGTTTCGTCAGTGGCCATTCCTTGCTTCCCTCTCCCCAGTGACTGGTCGAACTCCATCCTGCTGCATCGGTCGGACAATCCGGGGACGAACGGAGACGAGGAGGGCCGGGGCCCAGGGCGGGCCGTACCGGTTTCGTCGGGGGCAACCCCTCGGTGCCTCCGGTGCCGTGTCGGACAGGACCAGGTCCGGACCGCCGACAGCATCGGCGGAACCAGCGAGCGGCTTGGCCGCGGGCTCGCGGGGCGGCTATGGCCGGGGCCGGGTGAACACCCCCTGCTCGGTCTCGGCCGGGATCCCGCGCTCGACCAGCCGCTTGAGCTTCAGACGGACGTTGTTGGCGTTGGGGGCGCGATCTCCATGTCCATCGCCTCGCACACCGCCCGTGCCCGCAACGGTGCGTCGGCTGCGGCGAACACCGCCATGATCTGCTGGTAGGTCGGATGATTCGGCAGCTTCGCGGTCGGCGGCGCGGCGGCTGCGGATCGGGCAGCTCCAGCAGCGTCTTGTGGGTGATCCGGCTCTCCGCCCAGGCCGCCTCGGCCTGCGCAGCGATCTCCCGCTCCCGCTCCTTCAGCCGTACCAGCACCGCCCCCAAGGTCAGCTCCCCGTCGGTCATGCGCCGCGCCAGGTGGGGGTGGAGGTCCCGGTGAGCATCCTCGGCATCCGGTCGCTTATGGCCCAGGACGCCCTCGACTCGGCCGAGGCGGGTCGATGCTCGTGGTCACGCACCAGCCTGCGGTGCAGCATCAAGACCTCGTTCGTCTGCTCCACCACCCATCTCTTGGGCTGCGGAACGAACCCGGCGTCGCCGGGGTTGCGCTTCACGACTTCGACCTCGATGCCCACCTGAGCCCCGTAGTCCTTGACGGTGCTCTTGAACCCCTGGTCCACCAGGGCCTTCTTTATGGTGCTCGGCTCGGTGCCGGCAACCACCCTGTCCAGCAGCGCGGTGCTGAACATACCGCCCTCTGAGACCATCACTCCAAGGCCTGAGGTGAGCTGGATCAACCGTTGGTCCGCAGGGCCAGGCGGCGTTCGCACCATGAGGTCGCACCTCTTGCTCAGTTGGAGCCAACGCCGGGTCGCTGTTCAGGTCGTCTTGGCGGGCCATGTCGTCACGTCGAGGTTCAGAGCACCGTAGATGTAGTCGGGGTACGAGAAGTCGGTGATCTTCGCGGCAGTGACTGCTCCTTCGCTGGTCATCATGCAAAGAGTCGCCCCGGCGCGAATGCCCATCGCGCGGGTCTTTTCCTTGTCACCTGTGTCGTTGGTGAACTCCTTGATGCCCCCGGTGCGAGCAGCTTCCCGGCACGTCTGCTCCGTGACTTCTGCTCCAGGAGGTAGCGCGGTGGCCAGGTTCCCGAAGATCACTGTTGGGGCGCCGATATCGTGCACCACGATCTCCGAAGCCTTTCGCTCCTTCGGCGTCATGGCGTCCCAGTCGTCGGCTGTGACCAACATGGATACCGGCTTGGTCTCTGGGGCATCCAGGTCGATCAACTGGTAGCCGTCCTTCACCCGAGCGATACGAAGCGAGACGCTGCGAGGTTTCGGCGGCGACACGGCGGCGGCGGTGGGAGTGCTGCTTGCGGCGACCGGTGGTGCAGGCAGGGATGTACGGGCTTCCGCTGATGGGGCTGGTGTTTGAGCAGAAGCTGTGGAGGTCGGCGTTGCTGCGGCCTGGATGCTCGCCGAATTCTTCTGGGCGGAAAGGGCAGTGATGATCGATGGAAGTGCCGCGATAGCACCCAGGGCCGCGACGCCGACAAGGAGCTTTACCGCGAGGCGCCGACCCTCCGGGGTGTCCGGAGCGTCGAGGTGGAAGCCACGACTCGAGAGCCGGAGGCGGAAGCGCCCGGGCGGCTCCGGCGAGCCTGTTTGGCGGGCGCCCGAACCCGGCTGGCTCGGTTGCCGTCGCCTGCGAGGCGGCTTCGGGGAGTCGGGTGGGTTCATATCAGCTCCTGAGGTGAAGCCTGAGTGAGGAAGAGAGTTTGACAGAGATTCAGGCTCTCTTGGTAAACCCCCAACCCCTCGTTCGCGTTCTGGCAGATCGGCGACAAGTGGATCACCGAGGACCGCAACAGCGGCAACGTTCTCGACCACCCCGAAAGCTGGACCGACGCCCACCTGGTGGACAAGCAGACCGGCAACGCCAACCAGCTGTGGACGGTGAGCGAGGAGGGCTGGAAGTCTGCTGGGTCGCGGGGGCGGTGGCGTTGGCGCGGCCGTTGAGGATGATGTTCTCCATGAATGCGGCTGGTGCGGCGGAGGACGCCTTGTTCAGCGCGTGGAGGGCCGGGCGGGTCGCGAGTCGGGTGTAGGCGTCGTGGGCGTCGGTCTGCGGGGAGGGGGGGGAAGGGGGGAGCGGAACCGGATCCGGCTGTGGGCAAGCGGGCTGGTGCGCGCCCGTGGTGGGGTTCGGCAGGCTACCGTGGGGCCGGACGCGAGGGTGCGGCGGTGCTGGTCGGGTGCCGCGATGGACCAGGGGGTGTGGGGTGTTGGAGCCGGTGTCGCTGTCGGCGGTGGCCGCTGTTTTCGGCGCCGTGGGTGCGAGCGTGGCGAACGAGGCCGGTAAGTGGGCCTGGGAGTCGGCGGGTGCGTTCGTCCGCCGGGTGACGGGACGGGATGTGCCGGCGCCGACCGATGCCGCCGAACGGGCCGCCGTGGCGCAGCTGTTGCTGGATGTGGCCGAGTCGGATCCGGCGCAGGCCAGGGCGCTTCGCGCCTGGCTGGGCGGCCAGGGCGGGGCCTGGTCCGGGCCGTTGGCGACGCCCTCCCTGCTGCCGCCCTCCGACCGCTTCTTCACCGACCGGCGCAAGGTGTTGGCGTTGTTGGACAAGGAGGCCGGACGGAAGGCGGACGGCACGCCCCGCGTCAGCGTCCTGTACGGACCTCAGGGGATGGGCGTGAGCACCGCGGCCGTCCACTGGGGTGCGCAGCAGCGGAAGCGGTTTCCGCACGGGCAGCTCTACGCGGACCTCTCCGGCGGGTCGCTGGCCACCGCACCCGATGCGGCCGCCGTGCTCCGGCAGTTCCTGATCCACCTCGGCATGCCGGCGGACCGGGTTCCGCCGGCCGCTCAGGACCGGGTCGAGCGGTTCCGGTCGCTGGTCGCCGAGCGGCAGTTGCTCGTCGTGCTGGACCACACCCGGTCGGCGGCCCAGGTCCGGCCGTTGATCACCGCGGCTCCGGGCGTCGTCACGGTCGTCGTGGCCCGGCGTCCGCTCACCGGTCTCGACGCCGTCCCGATCCCGGTGGGGCCGCTGTCCGACAAGGACGCCAGGCGGCTGCTCACGGACCTCGTGGGGAAGGAGACCGTCTCCGCCGCCGGCCCCGCCCTGTGGGGCGTCCTCGAACGGTGCGAAGGATCGCCCTTCGCCCTGCGTGCCGCGGCTCCCCGGCTGGCGTTCGTCCCCCAGCAGCGCCGGGGCCGGGGCGGTGGTGGTGACGGCGGCGGCGATGCCCATGTGGGTGATCCGGTGCGGGCCGCCGTGCAGGAGTCGTACGAGGCGCTGGAGCCGGAGGAGGCCCGGCTGTTCCGGCTCTGCGCCTTGCGGCCGTGGCCGGCCGTCGGTCCCGAGCTGGCCGTGGCGGTTGTCGGACCCCATGGAACTGGCGGGCTCACCGTCGAGCGCGCTGGTGTCCTGCTGGCCGGGCTCGCCGAGGCCGGCCTGGTGGAGGCCACGCCCGACGGCCGCTACCGCTACCGGCCCGCCGTGCGCCGGTTCGCCGAGGAGCAGGCGGCGCGGGAGGACGGTTTGGCCGCGTGCGCGGGTGCGGTGACGCGTGCCGTGGAGCACCTGCTGCGCTTCGCCGTCCGGGCCGACTACGCGGCGTTGCGGGAGCGTTGGCACGTCGGGCCGCTCTACCGGGAGCTCGGGCCCGGTGACTACCCGGACGCCGGTGCGGCGTTGGCCGCGCTGGCCGCGGAGGTGGGCAACCTGGTCGAGGCGGTGCTCGCCGCCGAGGAGTTGGCCGCGCCGGCCACGGTGTGCGAGCTGGCGGAGGCGTCGTGGGCGGTGCAGCTCAAGGCCGGTCGGCACGAGACCTTGTTGCCGGCGCTGCGAACCGCCGTGCGGGCGGCGGTCGCGCACGACCCGGACTCGGCGATGGCCGGCCGGATGCACACCCAGCTGGCGTTCGCCCTGATGGAACTGGACCTGCTGGCCGAGGCCGAGAGCTGTCTGGTCGACGCCTCCTCGGCGTTCGAGCGGGCCGGTCACCTGCTGGGCCGGGCCACGGCCGTCGAGTCGCTCGGGCTGCTGAGGCTTCGGCAGTGGCGGTGGCAGCCCGCGTACGACTGCTTCGAGCAGGCCGACGGACTGCTCGGGTCGATCGGTCCGGACCACGAGCGGGCGGGGGACGTTCCGCGGGCCCGGGCGCTGCTGAAGCGGCACCGGGGGCGGGCGCTGCGAGGCCTGGCCGAGTACGAGCGGGCCCGGACCTGGCTGACGGAGGCGTTGTCCGAATTCCGGCGTCTGCGCGACAACTACAACGCGGCCCGCACCCTCACCAATCTCGCGGAGACCTGGGCGGACACCTCGGCGACGGAACAGGCGCTGGCCGCGATCGACGAGGCCGCCGCGATCCTGGACCGTGAGCAGGCGGAGCCCCATCTGCGCTACCTGGCGGGCCTGCGGCAGCAGTGCCTCACGGAACGGGACTGACCAGGACCGCGTGGGACGCGCCGCCGGTGCGCACCGTCAGCTCCATCCGCGGCAGCGGACGGGGGATGGTGGTGCCGTCCACCTGGGCGAACAGTGCCGAGGCGGCCGCCGCCGGGTCGAGCGAGGGGCTGGTGAGGCGGACGAATCCCCGGTCACGCAGCAGTACTTCACAGGTGCCCGGACCGGAGACGAAGGCCGCGAGCGAGCAGTTCGGGTAGCGGGCGAGCGTCGCCGCGGCCCACTCCCGGGGCGGGCCGATCCGGGGGTCGTCGGCCTCCCCGTACCGGAGGATCGCGTCGGCCAGACCGAGGAGGCCCTGGTCGAGGGTGTCCTCGTGCACCGCGAGGTGATCGGAGCCGGGCCCGGAAGGCCCGTACCGGCCTTCGGCGACCCGCTCGATGGTGACCTCGTGCGGGCGGGGACCCGGGCGGGTACGGACCCGCAGCGGCACGGTTCGGGTCGGTGGCCGGTAGTCGGGGAGTGGGAGCAGGTCCAGGAGAGCCGGCTCTGTCGGCTCGGGCAGTCCCATGACCTCGTAGAAGAGCGAACGCAACAGGCCGGCCGCCTCGCCGGGTGCTGATGTCGTCAATTCGCTGGTGCTGGTTATGGGTTGATGGAGCGCCAGGAGTCGGTTCAGCTGCGGCAGCAGAGGGGAGTCCAGGGCGAGTCTGGGGGCTTCGCGGACGAAGGCTGCCACCGGTGAGGTGGCGCCCAGGACTTCGTCGGAGGCCGTGCCGAGCAGGACGGGGGTGCCCAGTGCCGCGGCGTAGTAGCTGACCGAGCCGAAGTCCCCGATCACCGCGTCGGCGGCGACCAGTGCCTGCCGCCAGCTGTCCAGGGGGTCGATCAGGGTGAGGCCGGCCCGCTCGGCGCGGTCCAGCCAGAGGCGGACCTGGCCGGGGCCGTGGCCGTGCCAGATGTTCGGGTGGAGGACGGCCGCCACCCGGTAGTCGTCGACCGGGAGTTCGGTGGCGAGGCGGTCGAGCAGCCACGGCAGCGGGTCGTTCGCGCCGGCGTCACCGAAGAGCGACTGCGGGTTCCAGGTGGAGTTGAGCACGATGAACCGCTGCCCGGGTCGGACGCCGAACGCGCGGCGATGGCGTTCGCGGCGCGGAAGGGCGGCCAGGATGCGGTCGAAGCAGGGGTCGCCGCCGAGCACCGCCGTCGGAGCGGCCTCGGGGCAGGCTTCGCGCAGCCGGCCGAGCTGCTCGGGGTGGGAGAGCACCATCGCCCGGGCGAGCGGAACCCCGTCGGACAGCAGCCACTCGGGCGCCAGGCCGAAGACAGGGGCATGCGGCGTGTTCGGTGTTCGGTGTTCGGTGTTCGGTGTTCGGTGTTCGGTGTTCGGTGTTCGGTGTTCGGTGTTCGGTGTTCGGTGTTGCGAGCTTTTTATTGTATCCGACTCCGTGTGAGAGGACGACCAACTTCCCTTGGAAGCCCGATAGTTCACCGCCGAAGCTGGCCGACAGGGCGAGGTCGACGGGGGTCTGCTTGGCCTGCTCCCACGGAAGTACCGGAACCCCGAGGGAGCTCAGCAGCTCGGCGACTCCTGCGCTGAAGGGGGACGATCCCGTGCAGGAGGCCAGTAACTGGATCCTGAGGTCGTCGCGGAACAGTGGAACGACGTCCAGGAGCCGGGTCGCGGAGGTCACGTTGTGGACGACGAGGAGAACGCGGCGGCAGCCACCGCGGGTGGTCCACCTCGAAGCGTCCTCGCCCACCGGAACCCGGATCCAGTCGGTCACCAGCCCTGCCAACCCGCCGCTCCTTCGATGCTCGCCGCCTCCCCCGCGCGAGGCCCGTCCATTGTTCCACGGCGTGGATGTCGAGGATCGGCCTCGGTCGGGGTCCGGTCGGTTCGGCCGGGCCCGACGCGCGGTCAGGGGCGCCGCTCGGCGGCGGGTTGGTGGGGTGGGGGGTGGTTACGGCTGGTCGAGCCGGATGGCTGCGGCCGGGCAGACCGCGGCGGCGTCCTGGACGGCCTGGTGGAGGTCGGCGGGGGGTGCGGCGTCGAGGAGGACGACGATGCCGTCCTCGTCGCGCTGGTCGAAGACCTCGGGGGCGGCGAGTACGCAGTGGCCGGCGCCGCAGCACTTTTCCTGGTCGATGTGGATGAGCATGGCTTTCCCTTCGGAGGATCGGTTCGGACGCGGGGGGCCGTTACCAGGCGAGGGGGAGCTCGTGGACGCCGTAGATGAGCATGTCGCCCCGGAAGCGGATCTCCTCGAACGGTACGGCCAGGCGCAGTTCGGGCAGTCGCTGCAGGATGGTGTTCAGCGCGATCTGCAGTTCCAGCCGGGCCAGGGGCTGTCCGAGGCACTGGTGGACGCCGAAGCCGAAGGCCAGGTGGAGGCGCGCGTCGCGGGAGAGGTCGAGTTCGTCGCCGTCGGGGAACTTCTGCTCGTCCCGGTTCGCGGTGCTGATCATGCAGATCACGCCCTCGCCCGCCCGGATCCGGACGTCGCCGATGGTGACGTCCTCGGTGGCGACCCGGGTCAGGCCGGAGTGCACGATGGTGAGGTAGCGCAGCAGTTCCTCGACGGCGCCGGCGACCGACTCCGGGTGCTCGCGCAGGTGGGCGAGCTGGGTGGGGTTCTGCAGCAGGGCCAGGATGGAGAGTGCGGTCATGTTCGCCGTGGTCTCGTGTCCGGCGACGAGCAGCAGCCGGCCCATGGCGCCGATCTCCTCGGTGCTCAGCTCGCCGCGGGCGACCAGGCGGCTGAGGATGCCGTCGTCGGGCTCGGTGCGCTTGGAGTCGGTGAGCTTGACCAGGTAGTCGGCCAGGTTCTTCTGGGCGATCTGCACCTCTTCGACCGAGGAGTCGCGGCGCAGCAGGACCCGGCTGCACTCCTGGAAGAAGTCGTGGTCCTGGTAGGGGACGCCGAGCAGCAGGCAGATGACCAGGGACGGCAGCGGCAGCGCGAACTCGTGGACCAGGTCGCCGGAGTTGCGGCCGGCGGTCAGCTCGTCGAGCAGGTCGTCGGCGATGCGCTGGACCTCGGGGCGCAGTGCCTCGACCTTCTTGATCATGAATTCGCTGGTGAGCATCCGGCGCAGCTGGGCGTGCTCCGGGTCGTCCATCCGGATGAAGGTCCGCTGGCCGGTGCTCAGCTGTCGGGCGCCGGCGCTGATGAACGGGAAGCCGGGTCGGGCGGCGTCCGAGCTGAAGCGGGCGTCGCTGAGCACGGCCTTGATGTCGTCGTGGCGGGTGACCAGCCAGCTGGGGGCGCCGTCCCAGAGGGCGATCCGGCTGATCGGTTCGTCCTGCTGGGCCTGCTGGTAGGCCGGCGGCGGGTCGAACGGGCAGCCGCCACGGGCGGCGGGGTGGGTGAACTGGGGGTGGTGAGCGGCGGTGGCCATCATGGGCTCCCTTCACGGAGCGGATTTGCCGGTGGCGCCGAGCGGATGGGCCTGCGGTGCCGTGGGGTAGCGCCCGGGACCATTGCATGCCCTAAGCAACTAACTCACCGTCACGCTAACTCGCGGTCAGTGGTGGCGAAAGGGTCCATCCGGTGGCGAACGAATCTGTCCGGAAACCGGTCAGTGGTCGAGAGGGGAGCCACTCCTCGAACGGGGTCGCTACAGTTCCCCCATGCCGGACGCAACAGACAATCCGACCGCCACCTCCGAACTGGAGGAGGTGCTGGCCTCGCTGGCCTACCTGCTGACCCGCTCGCAGGAGCACGAGCGCCAGACGGCGCGGGCCGGCATCACGGCGGCGCGCTCGGACGTCTACCTGCTGCGCGCGCTCGCCGAGGCCGAGGAGGTCAGCCGGGTGGGCGACCTGGCCGCCCGGTTGATGGTCAAGCCCTCCCACGTCACCCGGCAGATCGACCGGCTGCAGACCCAGCAACTGGTGGAACGCACCCCGGACGCGCTGGACCGCCGGGCCCGCCAGGTGGCGCTCACGGCCGAGGGGCGGGCGATGCTCAACCGTCTGAAACAGGCCAACATCGCCGGTCTGGCCAATGCGCTGGACGGCATTCCGGCACCGGACGTCGCCGCCACGGTCAGCGTGCTGCGCCACTTGGTGGACCGGTACGTGCGGCAGGTCCGGATCAAGATGCTGTCCGAGGACGCCACGCCGGCGGACCGGGCGGTCGGGGGCGTCGGGGGCGTCGGGGGCGTCGACTCGGGCTCGTCCCACTGCCCCTGACGCGAGGGCCCGGCAAGGGAGGGGGCGCCGGAGCGGGCGCCCCCTCCGAGGTCAGGACCGTGTGGCGATCAGGACCGTGCGGCGATCAGGGCGGCCAGCCCGTCCAGCCCGCGGTCGACGGTGTCCGGGTCGACCTGGCTGACGGAGAGCCGCAGTTGCCGCTCCCCGCCCGCGCCCGGGTAGAAGTGCGACATCGGGGTCCAGATCACCCCGTACTCCGAGGCCGAGAGTTCGAGCAGTGCGTCGTCCACCGCGAACGGCACCGTGACCACCAGGAAGAACCCGCCGCGCGGCTCGTTCCAGCTCACCCCGCTGCCGGGCGGGAATCGCCGGGCCAGGCCCGCCAGGACGAGCGCGAGGTTGCGCCGGTAGAGCGCGGCGACCTCGGTGTTGGCGGCCCGCAGGCTGTAGCCGTGTTCGAGCAGTGCCCCGCCGATCACGGCCTGGGCGATCGGTGAGGTGTTCACCGTGGTCATGCTCTTGATCATGCCGAGCAGGTCGGCCAGCAGGTCGGTGCCGCCCGCGCCGTCGGCCACCGGCTGGTCCGCCACCACGTACCCGACCCGGGCGCCCGGGAGGGCCGTCTTGGCGAAGGAGCCGAGGTGGACGACCCGCTGTTCGGTGTCCAGGGCCTTGAGCGAGGGCAGCCGCTCCTCGCCGGCGAAGACGCAGTACGGGTTGTCCTCCAGCAGGAGGAAGTCCTCCTCGGCGGCCAGGGCGAGCAGCTCCCGCCGCAGCTCCAGCGGCAGGCTGGCCCCGCTCGGGTTGGCGACGTCCGGCACCAGGTAGAGGGCGCGCGGGCGCAGCCCCTCGGCCCGGGCGGCGGCCAGTTGGCGGCGCAGGTCGGCGAGGTCCACGCCGTCCGGGCCGTCGGCCACCGGCCGTACCGGGAGGTCGGCGAGCAGCGCCGCGCCGGTCAGCCCCACGTACGTGGGCGAGACGGCGAGCACCACGTCCTCGGGGCCGCGGCGCAGTGCCCGCAGCACCAGGAACATCGCCTCCTGGCAGCCCACCGTCACCACGATCGACTCGGCGGGCACCTCGATGCCCTCGTCCACCGCGAGGTGGGTGGCGATCAGCTCGTGGATGATCCCCTTGGTCCGCCCGTACTGGAGCACCTGCCGCCGGGCCGCCTCCTCGGAGAGCCCGCGCTCGGCGCGCAGGTGGGCGACGTAGCGGTCCAGGTGGCGGTGGACGGCGTCGAGTTCGAAGAACTGCTCCGCCGGGCGGCCCGCGGCGAAGGAGACCGCCTCCGGGTAGCGGATGGAGATCTCGTTGAGCAGGTTCATCGAGGTCATCGCCGGGTCGGCGAGGGAGGGGTGCAGGTCGGCCCGCAGCAGGCCGCGGGGTGGGGCGGTGGTGGTCACGGGGCACTCCAGGTGGGGCAGGGCATGGGGGTGGTGCGCAGCGCGGCGGCCGCGCTCAGGTCGGCGCAGCCCGCGAGGCCGAGCGCGTGCCGCAGCTCCGCGGCCAGCAGGTCGAGCACGTGGGCGCAGCCGGCCTCGCCCCGGGCCGCCAGGCCCCAGATCATCGGGCGTCCGAGCAGCACCCCGGACGCCCCGAGGGCCAGGGCGGTGAGCACGTCCGAGCCGCCGCGTACCCCGCTGTCCAGCAGCACCTGGCAGTCGCGGCCGGCCAGCGCCTCGGCGACGGCGGGCAGCGCGGTGATCGAGGGGACGGCCCGGTCGAGCTGGCGGCCGCCGTGGTTGGACACCACCACGGCCTCGGCGCCGAGTTCGGCGGCCCGCACCGCGTCCGCCGGGTCGAGCACCCCCTTGACCATCAGCGGCAGGCTGGTGTGCTCGCGCAGCCAGGCGAGATCCGCCCAGGTGACGGCGGGGGAGAGCAGCTCGGCGGTGTGCGCGGCCACGGCCGAGACGGCGGTGGTGGCCTGGTGGGCCCGCCCGGCGGCGCCGTCTTCGAGCAGGACCGCGCGGACGTCCGCGGGCAGCGCGAAGGCGTTCTTGGCGTCGCGCAGGCGGCGGCCCATGAACGGCACGTCGGCGGTGACGACCAGGCACTCGCTGCCCGCCGCCTCGGCCGCCGCGACCAGGTCGAGCAGCCGCCCCCGGTCGCGCAGCCAGTACAGCTGGAACCAGAGCGTGGCTCCCGTCGCGGCCAGGTCCTCGAAGCCGACGCTGCTGAGCGTGCCGACGGTGAACGGCACCCCCGCCGCGGCCGCCGCCCGGGCCGAGGCCAGCTCGCCCTCGGGGTGGAACAGCCGGTGGTACGCGACGGGCGCCACCGCCACCGGCAGGCTCGCGCGGCTGCGCACCAGGGTGGCGGCGGTGTCGCAGGCGGAGACGTCGGCCAGCACCCGGGGCACCAGGGCCAGTTGGTCGAAGGCCGCCCGGTTGCCGGCGAGGGTGCGCTCGCGCTCCGCGCCGCCCTCCAGCCAGTCCCAGACCTCGGGCGCGAGCGCGGCCCGGGCCGGCTCCGCGTACTCGGCGACGGAGAGCGGCTGGGTGGAGGGTGGCTGGGAGGGGAGCGGCTGGGTGGAGGGCGACGGGGTGGAGGGTGACGGGGCGGGGGAGGGCTGGTGCCCGGTCAGGGCCGGCGCGTTCATCCGGCCACTTCGCTGGCGCTGCGCTGGAGTTCGACGGCCTCGTAGAGGGCGCGGACGTTGTTGCTGCCGAAGGTGCGGGCCCGGATGCGCTCGATCACCTCGAAGAAGAAGGTGCCGCGCGGGTGCTGGGAGCGGGTGAAGATCTGGAACAGCTGGCCGTCGTGGTCCTGGTCGACCAGCAGGTGCAGGGCGCGCAGCTGGTCGAGGGAGTGCCGCAGCGGCGTCAGGCGGGCGGGCAGCGCGTCGAAGTACGCGCCCGGGGTGCGCAGGAACGGCACGCCGCGCTCCGCCATCGCGGAGACGGAGTGCACGGCGTCGGCGGAGGAGAAGGCCACGTGCTGCACCCCGGCGCCGCCGTGGTCGGCGAGGAAGGAGGCGATCTGGCCGCCCGCGTCCGGGCTGAGCGGCTCGATCAGGGTGAGCGTGACGCTGTGGTCGGTGCTCTGCACGACCGCCGAGTCCATGCCGAGCGCGCCGACCTCGATCCGCTCCTCGAAGATCATCCGGAAGCCGAAGACCTCGCAGTACCGGCGGACGGTCTCGCGCAGCTCACCGGAGGGGACGCAGACCGCGAAGTGGTCGACGGAGCGCAGCCCCGTCGTACCGGCACCGGTCACGGGGGCGGCGTCCGGCAGGCCGGGGATCCGGTCGGCGGGGGCCTCGGGGCCGCGTTCGATCAGGGTGTGCACCACGTCGCCGAAGGCGCCGACCACCGCCGTGACGCAGCCGTGCGCGGCCTGCGGCGGGCGCAGCCCGTCGGCGCCCCGGCCGGTCAGCGTCCGGTAGGCGTCGGCGGCGTCCGGCACCCGCAGGGCCAGTGCGCCCACGCCGTCGCCGTGCCGGGCCAGGTAGTCGGTGGCCGGGTGGCCGCCGGCCAGCGGCTGGGTGAGCAGCAGCCGGACGGTGCCCTGCCCGACCAGCGCCGAGAGGCAGCGCTCGGCGGCCTCGCCGCGCTCGGTGGGCGGGACGAGCAGCTCGAAGCCGTACTCGGTGGTCAGCCGGGCGGTCTCGGCGGTGAGGTCGGACAGGTAGAACTCGACGTGGTCCAGTTCGACGGGGAGCGGGGCGGCGGTGGGTGAGGAGCGGTCGGTCATCTGAGGAGCTTTCTGGTGAGGAGGAGAGGAGGTGTCGGGGGTGATCGGGCGATCAGGTGCGCTGGAGGTCCGGGGCGCTCCCGGGCTCGGTGGGGCTCGCGGAGTCGGCCGGGGGCTCGGTGGAGCTCTCGGGCTCTTCGGGGGCCTCGGTCCCGGCGGGGGCCTCGGGCTCGGTCGGGGCCTCGGGCTTGCCGAGCAGGTGGACGGCCGCGAGCAGGGCGCCGAGCACCATCACGGCCAGCACGACCCGGAAGTCCAGGGCGGCCACCAGCCCGGAGCCGACGCCGACCGCGAGGGCCTGCGGGGCGGTGAGCGAGAGGTTGACGGCCGCCTGGGCGCGGCCCATCAGCTGGGGCGGCGTGGCCGCCTGGGCGGCCGTGGCGAGGCCGACCATGGCGGCCGGGATGCCCGCCCCGGCGATCACCAGGCCGGCCGCCACCACGGGGAGGGACGGCGCGAGCAGCAGGACCGTGCCGAGGCCGAACACCACCGACCCCGCCATGACCGTCCGGCGCGGCCCGAGCCGGCCGATCAGCAGACCGCCGACCACCGAGCCGCCCAGCGCCCCGACCGCCTCGATCGTCTCCAGCACGCCGAGGAACTGCGGCGGGCGGTGCAGCCCGTGCTGGGTCAGTGCGAACAGCACCGGCTGGAGCAGGCTCAGCACGAAGCCCGTGACGGCGGTGGCCGCCACCAGCGGGCGCAGCCCGGTCGCGCCGCGCAGGTGGGCGAAGCCCGCCAGCACCTCGGTGCGCCACCGGCGGCCCGAGGGCTCCGGCCTGGGCTCGTCCGCCCGCAGGCCGAGGAAGGCCAGGGCCGCCAGCAGCAGCACGCCGAGGTCGGCCAGCGCCACGGCGCGCCCGCCCAGCCAGCTGTAGAGGCCCGAGCCGAGCAGCGGCGCGACGAGCGTGGTGCCGGCCCGGGCGCTCTGGGTGAACCCGGCTGCTGCGCCGAAGTCCTGACGGTCCGTCAGGATCGTACGCAGCAGGGCGCTCTGCGCCGGGGCCAGCACGGCCCCGGCGAGACCGCAGAGCGAGGCGGTGCAGTAGATGATCCAGACCCGGTCCGGACCGTCGACGAGCAGCAGGGGCGTCAACCCCACCGCCACCACCAGGTTGACCCCGACCAGCAGCGGCCTGCGCCGGACCCGGTCGGCGAGCAGGCCGCCCAGCGGCAGGAGCAGCAGCGGCGCGGCGAAGCAGAACAGCACCAGCCCGGCGGCGGAGTTGCTGCCGGTCAGCACCTTGGCCCAGATGCCGAGGGCGATGGAGAGGGCGCTGTCGCCGAGGACGGACAGGGTCTGCCCGGCGAGGTAGCGCCGGAACTCCGGGCGGGCCAACAGCGGGTGCATCGCGGTTCCTTCGCTGCGCCGACGGCGCTTCGGGGTGCTGGACGTGCTGGACGTGCTGTGTGTGCCGTGTGTGCCGAGTTGCTGGGCTGCTCGGCGCGTGGGGCGCGGACGGTGCGCCCTCACGCGCCGTGCGCGGGGACGTGCGGGATGTGCGGGACGTGCGGGGAGGTGCAGGGATGCGCGGGGATCCGCGGACGCGGGGTGCGGTCAGGGAGCGGCGGGCGCGGTGGCGCCGAAGCCCTCGATCACCGCGTCGTTGGCGTCCTTCTCGCCGACGGCGATCCGGATGCCCTGCCCGGCGTAGTAGCGGACGGCCACCCCCCGGCGCTCCAGCTCCGTCCGCAGGGGGAGCTGGTCACCAGGCGCGACGACCCAGAGGAAGTTGGTCAGGCTGGGCGCCACCGTCCAGCCCAGCCCCAGCAGTTCGGCCCGCAGGCGCTCCCGCTCGGCGGCGATCTCGGCGATCCGCCGGTCCACCTCGTCCTGGGCCGAGACGGCGGCCAGCAGGCCCGCCTCCTGGAGCCGGTTCACCGCGTACGGGACCTGGTGGTCCCGCACCCGCTGGGCCACGGACTCCTTTGCGAGCGCGTAGCCGATCCGCAGGGCGGCGATGCCGTGCGACTTGGAGAGGGTGCGCAGCACCACCAGGTTCGGCCACTCGGCGATCCGGTCCGGGACGGCCGGGGCCGCCCAGTCCCGGGCGAAGTCGACGTACGCCTCGTCCAGCAGGATCAGCGCCGTGGCCGGGACCAGGCGGAAGAAGTCCGTCAGCTCCGCCCAGGAGTAGACCGTGCCGGTCGGGTTGTGCGGGTTGCACAGCACGACGATCCGGGTGCGCTTGTCCAGCCGCTCGGCCATCGCGGCCAGGTCGTGCCGGGCGTCGGGGCCGAGCGGGACGGCCCGGGCCTCGGCCCGGGCGATCTCGCAGAACAGCGGGTACGCGTCGAAGCAGGGCGCCGAGTGCACCACGTTGTCGCCGGGCTCGACGACGGCGTGGAAGAGGTCCAGTGCCACGCCCGCCGAGCCGTGGCCGACCACGACCTGGCCGGCCGGGACGCCCTGCCAGTCGGCGATGATCCCCTCGATCCGCTGCGGGCGGAAGTCCGGGTACCGGTGCAGGTCGCCGGCGGCCGCGGCCAGGGCGGCCACGACGGACGGCAGCGGCGGGCCCGGGTGCTCGTTCTGCGCCAGCAGGTGTCTGGCGGCGGGGGCGGCGGCCATCAGTCGGCCTGGAGGACGTAGAGCCAGGAGTGCGGGGTGGCCAGCGCCTCGACGCGGTCGATCCGCAGCCCGGCGTCGGTGAACAGCTCCTCGTACGTCTCCTTGGTGTGCAGCGGGACGCCCATCATCGCGTGCGCCAGCTCGAAGCCGACCGAGAAGACCGGCAGGGCGCTCTGGGACTCGCCCGGGCCGCGCAGCATGGTGTCGCCGAGCACGAAGGTGCGGGCCTTCGGGAAGGCCTCCCGCATCCGGGTGAAGATCGAGGAGCGGGTGGCCGGGTCGGCCAGCAGGTCGTGCAGCAGGAAGAAGCTCATCACGGTGTCGACCTCGGCCACCTCGGCGGCCTCGGCGTCGTTGTCGATCTGGGTGCCGAGCAGGCCCAGGACGTCGGCCCGGACGGCGGTGACGCGGTCCTGCATCCCGGCCGTGACGATGTCGCGGCGGGCGATGTCGGTGGCCGGGCGGCTGATGTCGATGCCCAGGCCCCGGGTGCCCTCGCGCTGCCCGACCACCCGGCGCACCCGGGCGGAGGTGCCGCTGCCCAGGTCGGCGATGGTGCGGAAGTCGATGCCGGAGAGCACGTCGGTCAGCTGCGCGGCGAACAGCGACTGGTCGCACTGGGCGGAGCCGAGGGCGACCATCGCCTCGTCGCGCAGGACGTCCTCGCTGTAGCGGTGCGTCCCCGCGCTCAGGTGCCCGGCGCGGCCGAACACGTCGTGGTACCCGCCGACGGCCCAGGTGAAGTAGCCGCGTGCGGCGGCGACTTCGAGACCGACCTCGGTGGGCACGTAGGCGGCGCCGTCGGCCTTGACGTAGCCGCAGTCGGCGGCGGCGCGCAGGACGGCCTCGGTCCGGGCGGTGTCGCCGCCCTGGGCGGTGGCCTCGACGGCGGAGAGCGGCTCGCCGCGCCCGAGCTTCTCCAGGACGCCGATCCGGTCCAGCGCGAAGATCACGTTGGCGGCGATGAAGCCGTTGTAGGCGTCGGTCGACGTGATCGGCGACGGGGTGACGCCGCGCCAGGTGTCGGGGATGGCGGCAGTGGTCATGGTGGTGTCCGTTTCTCGGTGGGCGGGCCGGGTGCGGCCCGCGCGGTGGGTGCAGGTCGGTGGCCTGCGGTCGGAAGGGATGCGAAAGTCGGCGGGTCGGGAGGCCGGTCGGGAGGCCGGTCGGTCAGGAGGCCGGTCGGGCGGTCAGACGGGCGGCGAGCACCGGGCCGATGACGGCGAGCGCCTCGGGGCCCGTCATGGCGCCGTGGGTGCTCGGCACCTCGTGGACGTCGATCCGGCCGCCCACGTGGGGGCGCCAGCCGTCCGGGTCGGGGGCGTCGGCCGGGCGGTCCTTGGCGGCGGTGAAGACCACCGCGTCGCCGTCGTAGCCGGGCAGCGGGAGCGTGTGCGCCAGCTCGGCGTTGGCCTGGAAGACCGCGACCACCCGGGCCACCGCGGCGCCGCTGAGGCCCGCGAGCGGGCCCTCGCCGTGCCGGACCAGCTCGGCGTAGCCGTCCTCGTCCTCGGGCCAGGCGCCGATCTCCCCGGCCGGGTGGCCGAGCGAGTCGAGGATCACCGCCAGCTGCGCCGGGTCGTCCCGCCACTGCTCGGGCCCGGCCTCGCCGGCGCCCGGGTAGGCGTCCAGCAGGGCCAGCAGTTGGACCTCCTCGCCCTGGTCGCGCAGCAGCGCGGCGATCGCGTGGGCGACGGCCCCGCCGAAGGACCAGCCGAGCAGGGCGTACGGGCCCTCGGGGCGGACGGCGCGGATCTGCGCGAGGTAGTCGCGCGCCAACTCCGCGACGGAGGAAGGGCGGTGGCTCGGATCGGCCAGGCCCGGGGCCTGGAGGCCGTAGATCGGCTGCTCGGCGTCGAGGTGGCGCAGCAGCCCCGTGTACACCCAGCTGATGCCCGCGGCCGGGTGGACGCAGAACAGCGGCGGGCGCGAGCCCCGGGTGCGGATCGGCAGCAGGACGGGGAAGCTCTCGGCGCCCGGCCCCCGGGCGAGCCGCTCGGCGAGCCCGGCGACGGTCGGCGCCTCGAACACGGTGCGGACCCCGATCCCCTCGCCCGCGCCGACCAGCTCCCGCAGCCCCGCGACCAGCCGGGCGGCCAGCAGCGAGTGCCCGCCCAGCTCGAAGAAGTTGTCGTCCACGCCGACCCGTTCGAGCCCGAGCACGTCGGCGAACAGCCCGCAGAGCACCTCCTCCTGCGGCGTGCCGGGCGCCCGCCCGGCGCCGGGCCAGGCGGCGGTGTCGGGGGCGGGGAGGGCGCGGCGGTCGACCTTGCCGTTGGCGGTGAGGGGGAGGGCGTCCAGGGCCACGACGGCGGAGGGCACCATGTAGTCGGGCAGGGTCGCGCCGACGTGGGCCCGCAGGAGGGCCTGGTCGACCGTCTGGCCGGGCCGGGCCACGGCGTAGCCGACCAGGCGCCGGTCGCCGGGGCGGTCCTCGCGGACCAGGACGAAGGCCTGGGCGAGGGAGGGGTGCCGGACGAGGGCGGCCTCGATCTCGCCGGGTTCGATGCGGAACCCGCGGACCTTGACCTGGTGGTCGGTGCGGCCGAGGTACTCCAGGGAGCCGTCGGCCCGGCGGCGGACGAGGTCGCCGGTGCGGTACATCCGGCTGCCGGGGGCGCCGTACGGGTTGGCGACGAAGCGCTCGGCGGTCAGGCCGGGCCGGTTGAGGTAGCCCCTGGCCAGGCCGGCGCCCGCGAGGTAGAGCTCGCCGACGACCCCGGCGGGGACGGGCCGCAGGGCGGCGTCGAGGACGTGCAGCCGGGTGTTCAGGATGGGCCGGCCCAGCGGCGGTGCGATCCGGCCGGACAGCGGGGTGGTCATGCTGGCGCAGACGGTGGACTCCGTCGGCCCGTAGGCGTTGACCATCCGCAGGCGGGCGGACCAGTGCTCGACGAGGTCGGGCGGGCAGGCCTCCCCGGCGACGGCCAGGGTCTCGACGGGCGCGAGCGCGTCGGGGGGCAGGACGGCCAGGGCGGTGGGCGGCAGGGTGACGTGGGTGACGCCCTGCTCGGCGATCAGTTCGGCCAGGGCCGGGCCGGGCAGCAGTTGGTCGGCGGTGCCGAGGACGGCGCGGGCACCGGTGAGCAGGGCCATGCTGAGCTCGGCGACGGCGGCGTCGAAGGAGGGGGAGGCGAACAGCAGGACGCGGCTGTCGGGGGTGGGCGCGAGACTCTCGCGCTGGCTCTCGATCAGGGAGGCGAGGCCGGTGTGGGGGACGACGACGCCCTTGGGGCGGCCGGTGGAGCCGGAGGTGTAGATGACGTACGCGGCGGCGTCGGGGGCGGTTTCGGCGTCGGTTTCGGCGTCCGTGAGGTTGTGTGTGGGGTGGCCGGAGGTGTCGAGGTCCTCGACCAGCAGGCGCGGGACGGCGCTGTCGGTCGGCAGACCGGCGGCCACCGTACCGGTGGTGAGGACCAGGACGGGGGCGGCGTCGGCGAGCATGTAGGCGATGCGGTCGGCCGGGTAGCGCGGGTCGAGCGGGAGGAAGGCCGCGCCGGCCTTGAGGACGGCGAGCTGGGCGACGATGAGCTCGGTCGAGCGGTCCAGGGCGATCGCGACGAACCGCTCGGGGCCCGCGCCGTGTGCGGTGAGCAGCCGGGCGAGGCGGTTGGCGCGTCCGTTCAGCTCGGCGTAGGTGAGCTGCTCGGCGCCGAAGGCGAGGGCGACGGCGTCGGGGCGGGCGGCGGCCTGGGCCTGGAAGAGCGCCGGGAAGGTGGCGGGGGCGACGGGGTGGTCGGTGTCGTTCGAGGCCGTGATCAGCTGCCGGCGCTCCTCCGGGGCCAGGATCTCCACCTGGCCCACCCGCTGGTCCGGGTCGGCCAGCACCGCGCGCAGGGCGCGCTCGAACCGTGCGGCCGTCGCCGCCGCCGTGGCCCGGTCGAACAGGTCGACGGCGTACTCGACCGACAGCTCCAGCCCGGCGGGGGCGCCGTCGCGATCGAAGGTCTCGCCGAAGGCGAAGGTCAGGTCGAACTTGGCGAGGTCCGAATCCAGTGCCTCGACCCGGCCCGGCAGGCCGCCGAGGCGGATCTGTCCGGCGTCGCCGCCCGAGGTCAGCATCACCTGGCAGAGCGGGTGCCGGGCCGTCGAGCGCGCCGGGTTGAGCAGCTCGACCAGGCGCTCGAAGGGCACGTCCTGGTGCCCGAAGGCGTCCAGGGTGCCGATCCGGACGCGCTCCAGCAGCTCCCGGAAGCTCGGGTCGCCGGACGTGTCGGTGCGCAGCACCAGGGTGTTGACGAAGAAGCCGACCAGGTCGTCGAGGGCTTCGTCGGTGCGCCCGGCGACGACGGTGCCGATCGGCAGGTCGGTGCCCGCGCCCAGGCGGCCCAGCGTGGTGGCGAGTGCCGCCTGCATCACCATGAACACGCTGGCCCGGCTCTGCTGCGCCAACTCGACCAGGGCGCCGTGGAGTTCGCTGTCCAGGTGCAGTTCCACCGCTGCGCCCCGGCGGGTCGGTGCGGTCGGGCGGGGGCGGTCGTAGGGGAGCGCAAGCTCTTCGGGGAGGCCGGACAGCGTCTGCTGCCAGTGGGCGAGTTGTTCGGTGAGCAGGGTGGTGGGCTGCTGGGGGGTGCCGAGGAGTTCGTGCTGCCAGAGGGCGTAGTCGGCGTACTGCACGGGGAGTGGCTGCCACTGCGGTGCGGTGTTGGCGAGGCGGGCGTCGTAGGCGGTGGAGAGGTCGCGCAGGAGCGGGGCGACGGACCAGCCGTCGGTGGCGATGTGGTGCATGAGGACGAGCAGGACGTGTTCGTCGTGCGGGAGGGAGAGCAGCGTCGCGCGGACGGGCAGGTCGTGGGCGAGGTCGAAGACCGCCCCGCCGGCCTCGGCCAGGGCGGCCTGGAGCTCGGTCTCGGTGGCCACCGACACGGTGTGCAGCGGGAGTTCGGGGCGCTCGACGATCAGCTGGTGCGGCTGGCCGTCGGTGGCCGGGTAGACGGTGCGCAGCACCTCGTGGCGGTCGAGGACGTCCGTCAGCGCCGCCTGGAGGGCGGGGGCGTCGATCCGGCCGGTCAGGCGCACCGCGCACGGGGTGTTGTAGAGCGCGCTCGGGCCCTCGAACTGCTCGATGAACCACAGGCGTTGCTGCGCCGGGGAGAGCGGGATGCGCTCGGGCCGGTCGACGGG
Source organism: Kitasatospora sp. NPDC058478 (assembly GCF_042720345.1). Classification (NCBI taxonomy): domain Bacteria; kingdom Bacillati; phylum Actinomycetota; class Actinomycetes; order Kitasatosporales; family Streptomycetaceae; genus Kitasatospora; species Kitasatospora sp. NPDC058478. The sequence continues at coordinate 35,719 of NZ_JBHXML010000057.1, forward strand.
CCGCAGGGTCGGGCGGGCCGTGCCGGAGGCGGGCAGGACGGCGGCCAGGGCGGCGACCGTGGGAGCGTCGAACAGGGCCCGGATGGGCAGTTCGGTGCTGAGGGTGGCGCGGATGCGGCTGACCAGCTTGGTGGCGAGCAGCGAGTGGCCGCCGAGGTCGAAGAAGCGGTCGTCGATGGTGACGGTGGTGAGTCCGAGGACGTCGGCGAAGAGTGCGCAGAGGGTTTGTTCGGTGGTGTTGCGGGGGGCGCGGCCTTCGGTGGTGCCGGTGTAGTCGGGGGCGGGGAGGGCGCGGCGGTCGACCTTGCCGTTGGCGGTGACGGGGAGGGTGTCGAGGATGACGACGGCGGCGGGGAGCATGTAGCTGGGGAGGGTGTCGGTGACGGCGGCGCGCAGTTCGCCGGCGGTGACGGTGTCCGCGCCTGTGCTGGCGAGGGTGGTGTAGACGACGAGGCGTTTGTCGCCGGGCTGGTCTTCGCGGACGTGGGCGAGGGCTTGCCCGACGGCGGGGTGGGCGGTGAACGCGGCCTCGACTTCGCCGAGTTCGATGCGGAAGCCGCGGATCTTGACCTGGTCGTCGGCGCGGCCGAGGAATTCCAGGATGCCGTCGGTGGTCCAGCGGGCGAGGTCGCCGGTGCGGTACATCCGCTCGCCGGGCGGGCCGTAGGGGCAGGCGACGAAGCGTTCGGCGGTGAGGGAGGGGCGGCCGGTGTAGCCGCGGGCGAGTCCGGCGCCGGCGATGTACAGCTCGCCTGCCACGCCGGCGGGTACGGGCTGCAGTGCGGTGTCGAGCACGTACGTCCGGGTGTTGGCCAGCGGGCGGCCGATCGGCACCACGTTCGGGACCGCCGAGGAGGGGGTCATGGTGAAGGTGGTCTTGATGGCCGTCGTCTCGGTGGGCGCGTAGACCGCGACGACGGAGGTGTCCGGGCACGCCTGGAACAGCCGGCGGACGGCCTCGGGCGGGACGACGTCGCCGCCGGTCCACACCTGCCGGACGGCCCGGAAGGCCTCCGGCGTCTCCTCGGCCATCAGCCGCAGCAGGCCCGAGGGCGCCTGGACCAGGGTCACCCGGTGGGTGGTGATGGTCTCGGCGAGGCGCCGGATGTCCAGCTCGCCGGGCTCGGCCAGCACGATCGCCCCGCCGGTGACGAGCGGTGCCCAGATCTCGGTGGTGGAGGCGTCGAAGGCGGTGGGCGAGTGCAGCAGGACGCGCTCGTGGTGGCCCGTGCGGAAGTGCTGGTTGCCCAGCAGGTCCACCACGTTGCGGTGGGTGACGGCGACGCCCTTGGGCAGGCCGGTCGAGCCCGAGGTGTACATCACGTAGACCAGCTGGCCGGGGTGCACGGGCACGGCCGGGTCGCCCGCCTCGGGGGCCGTGGCGAGCAGCGCGTCGGTGACTTCGACGGTGGCGAAGCCGCCGGTGGCGAGGACCGGATGCCCGTGGTGGGCCGGGTCGGTGAGCAGCAGGCCGGTGCGGGTGTCGGTGAGGATGTGCTGGAGCCGGTCCAGCGGGTAGCGGTCGTCCAGCGGGACGTACGTGCCGCCCGCCTTGGCGATCGCGAGGACGGCCGTGAGCAGCCCGGCGGAGCGCTCCATCAGCACCGCCACCGGCTGTTCGGTGGTCAGGCCGCGCGCCAGCAGCAGGGCGGCGAGGCGGTTGGCGCGGCCGTTCAGCTCGGCGTAGCTGAGCTGTTCGGCGTCGGTGATCAGGGCGGGGGCGTCGGGGGTGGCGGCGGCCTGGGCCTCGAACAGCCGGGGCAGGCTGGTGTCGGGCACCGGGGCCGTCGGTCCGTTCCAGCCGGTGAGCAGGTGCTCGCGTTCGGCCGGGTCGAGGATCTCGATGCTGCCGATCGGGGCGTCCGGGTCGGCGGCGACGGCGCGCAGGATGCGCAGCAGCCGCTCGGCGAGGGCGGTCGCGGTGGCGTGGTCGAAGAGGTCGGCCGCGTAGTCGACGGCGCCGCGGACACCGAGGCAGTCGCCGTCCGCCGTGAGGTGCTCGACGAAGTTGAAGTTCAGGTCGAACTGGGCCTGGGCCTCGCCGGCCTCGACCGGCCGGGCCGTCACCGGGCCGAAGGCGAGATCGCCGGCCCGCTCCGTGTTCAGGGTGACGAGCGACTGGAAGAGGGGGTGGCCGGCGGTGCGGGTGGGGTTGAGGTGTTCGACCAGGCGCTCGAAGGGGATGTCCTGGTGGTCGTAGGCGTCGAGGTCGGTGCGGCGGACGCGGTCCAGCAGTTCCCGGAAGCTCGGGTTGCCGCTGGTGTCGGTGCGCAGCAGCAGGGTGTTGACGAAGAAGCCGACCAGGTCGTCGAGGGCTTCGTCGGTGCGCCCGGCGACGACGGTGCCGATCGGCAGGTCGGTGCCCGTACCGAGGCGGGTGTAGAGGGCGGCGACGGCGGCTTGCAGGGCCATGAAGAGGCTGGCGTTCTGCGTGCCGGCCAACTCGGCCAGCGCGGTGTGCAGTTCGACGTCGAGTTCCAGCTCCGCGGCGCCGCCCCGGCGGGTGGGCGCGGTCGGGCGGGGGCGGTCGTAGGGGAGCGCAAGCTCCTCGGGGAGGCCGGACAACGCCTGCTGCCAGTAGGCGAGTTGCAGGGAGACGACGCTCTCGGGGTCGTCCTCCTCGCCGAGCAGCTCGCGCTGCCAGAGGGTGTAGTCGGCGTACTGCACCGGCAGCGGCTCCCACTGCGGCTCGGTGCCGGCGAGCCGGGCCTCGTAGGCGGTGGCGAGGTCGCCGAAGAGCGGGGCGACGGACCAGCCGTCGCTGGCGATGTGGTGCGTCAGCAGCAGCAGGACGTGCTCGCCCGGCGAGGGGAGGGCGTACAGCCAGGCGCGGACGGGGAGATCGGCGGCGAGGTCGAAGACCTGCCCGGCGTCCTCGCGCAGCCGCTCGGACAGCTCGGCCTCGTCGGCCACCGGCACCCGGTGCAGCGGCGGGCGCCCCTGGTCGAGGATGTGCTGGTGAGGCTGGCCGTCGGTGGTCGGGAAGACGGTGCGCAGCACCTCGTGCCGGGCCACCACGTCCCACAGCGCGCCTTCGAGGGCGGCGGCGTCGAGCTCGCCGGTCAGCCGGAGGGCGAACGGCGTGTTGTAGAGGGCGCTCGGGCCCTCGAACTGCTCGATGAACCAGAGCCGCTGCTGGGCGAACGACAACGGGATCAAGGTCTGCCTCCGACTGGCGACTTACGGGTGCTGTGACTGCTGGGGCTGGTATGGCTGGTGGGGTTCGGCGGTCGCGGGACGCGGCGGGCCGCGCCGCCGGCCGGGCCGGCGGCGGGCGCGCGTCCTGCGGTGGACGGGGCCGCGAGGTGGGCGGCAGGTCAGGCCGGGCCGCCCGGGCGGCGCATCGGCCGCAGGGCCGGGCGGGCCTTCTTCGGCGCGGCCTTCTGTTCGCGCTCGGGCAGGACGGCGGCCAGGGCGGCGACCGTGGGGGAGTCGAACAGGGTGCGGATCGGCAGCTCCGTACCGAGGGCGGCGCGGATGCGGCTGACCAGCCTGGTGGCGAGCAGCGAGTGGCCGCCGAGGTCGAAGAAGCGGTCGTCGATGGTGACGGTGGTGAGTCCGAGGACGTCGGCGAAGAGCGCGCAGAGGGTTTGTTCGGTGGTGTTGCGGGGGGCGCGGCCTTCGGTGGTGCCGGTGTAGTCGGGGGCGGGGAGGGCGCGGCGGTCGACCTTGCCGTTGGCGGTGACGGGGAGGGTGTCGAGGATGACGACGGCGGCGGGGAGCATGTAGCTGGGGAGGGTGTCGGCGACGGCTGCGCGCAGTTCGCCGGCGGTGACGGTGTCCGCGCCTGTGCTGGCGAGGGTGGTGTAGACGACGAGGCGTTTGTCGCCGGGCTGGTCTTCGCGGACGTGGGCGAGGGCTTGCCCGACGGCGGGGTGGGCGGTGAACGCGGCCTCGACTTCGCCGAGTTCGATGCGGAAGCCGCGGATCTTGACCTGGTCGTCGGCGCGGCCGAGGAATTCCAGGATGCCGTCGGTGGTCCAGCGGGCGAGGTCGCCGGTGCGGTACATCCGCTCACCGGGCTGGCCGTAGGGGCAGGCGACGAAGCGTTCGGCGGTGAGGGAGGGGCGGCCGGTGTAGCCGCGGGCGAGTCCGGCGCCGGCGATGTACAGCTCGCCTGCCACGCCGGCGGGTACGGGCTGCAGCGCGGTGTCGAGCACGTACGTCCGGGTGTTGGCCAGCGGACGGCCGATCGGCACCACGTTCGGGACCGCCGAGGAGGTCGGCATCGGGAACTGGGTCGCGCACAGGGTCGTCTCGGTCGGCCCGTAAAGCGCTCGCACCGCGATGCCCGGGACGGCCTCCAGCACCCGGCGGACGGCCGGGGCGGAGACGACGTCCCCGCCGGTCAGCACCTCGCGCACGCCGGTGAAGATGCCCGGGTCCTCCTCCGCGATGACGCGGAACAGCCCGGCGGTGACGTGCACGTGGGTGAGCCCGTGCGCCCGGACCAGCTCGCGGATGGCGGAGGCGTCCAGGTCGCCCTGCGGCGCGACGACCACCTGGCCGCCGGAGAGCAGCGGCGCCCACAGTTCGTAGGTCGAGGCGTCGAAGGCGTGCGGCGCGTGGAAGAGCACCCGCAGCCCGTCGGGGTGGTGCCAGCACGGGTCCGTCGCGAGCTGCACCACGTCCCGGTGGGTGATGGCGATGCCCTTGGGCATCCCGGTGGATCCGGAGGTGAACATCACGTACGCGAGCTGCTCCGGGTGGAGCCCGGCGGGCTGGGCGCGCCGCCTGCGCGGGCCGTCGAACCAGCCCTCGGTGAGCGGCAGGACGGGGCAGGGGGCGTCGGTGGCCAGCGGGTGGCCCTGGTGCGCGGGATCGACCAGGACGAGCGCCGCCCGCGTCTCGGCGGTGATCTGCCGCAGCCGCTCGGCGGGGTGCCGGTCGTCCAGCGGGACGTAGGTGCCGCCGGCCTTGGCCACCGCCAGGATCGCCGTCACCAGGTCGGCGGAGCGGTCCATCAGCAGGATCACCGGGGTGTCGGCGCCGACGCCCGCCTCGGCGAGGTGGGCCGCCAAGTGTTCGGCCCGGGAGTCGAGTTCGGCGTAGCTGAGCTGTTCGGCGCCGGTGATCAGGGCGGGGGCGTCGGGGGTGGCGGCGGCCTGGGCCTCGAACAGCTGCGGCAGGGTGGCCTCGGGAACCGGTGCCGCTGGTCCGTTCCAGCCGGTGAGCAGGTGCTCGCGTTCGGCCGGGTCGAGGATCTCGATGCTGCCGATCGGGGCGTCCGGGTCGGCGGCGACGGCGCGCAGGACGCGGAGCAGCCGCTCGGCGAGGGCGGTGACGGTGGCGTGGTCGAAGAGGTCGGCCGCGTACTCGACCGCCACCGACAGGCCCGCCTGGGAGCCCTGTTCGGTGAAGCGGAAGGACAGGTCGAACTTGGCCACGTCCAGCTCGAAGGGGTGGTCCGCGCAGGCCAGGTCGCCGAAGGCGGCGGGCACCGCCGGGCCGCTCTCCAGGGCGATCAGCGACTGGAAGAGGGGGTGGCGGGTGGTGCGCGGGGGGTTGAGGTGTTCGACCAGGCGCTCGAAGGGGAGGTCCTGGTGGTCGTAGGCGTCGAGGTCGGCGCGGCGGACGCGGTCCAGCAGTTCCCGGAAGGTGGGGTTGCCGGTGGTGTCGGTGCGCAGCAGCAGGGTGTTGACGAAGAAGCCGACCAGGTCGTCGAGGGCTTCGTCGGTGCGTCCGGCGACGGGGGTGCCGAGCGGGAGGTCGGTGCCCGCGCCGAGGCGGGTGTAGAGGGCGGCGACGGCGGCTTGCAGGGCCATGAACAGGCTGGCGTTCTGCGCGGCGGCCAACTCGGCCAGGGCGGTGTGCAGTTCGGCGCCGACCTCGAACTCGGCGGCGCCGCCCCGGTGGCTGGGCGTGGTCGGGCGGGGGCGGTCGTAGGGGAGTGCCAGCTCTTCCGGGAGGCCGGACAGCGTCTGCTGCCAGTGGGCGAGTTGTTCGGTGAGCAGGGTGGTGGGCTGCTCTGGGGTGCCGAGGAGTTCGTGCTGCCAGAGGGCGTAGTCGGCGTACTGCACCGGCATCGGCTGCCACTGCGGTGCGGTGCCGGTGAGCCGGGCGTCGTAGGCGGTGGAGAGGTCGCGGAGGAGGGGGGCGACGGACCAGCCGTCGGTGGCGATGTGGTGCATGAGGACGAGCAGGACGTGTTCGTCGTGCGGGAGGGAGAGCAGCGTCGCGCGGACGGGCAGGTCGTGGGCGAGGTCGAAGACCTCCCCGCCGGCCTCGGCCAGGGCGGCCCGGAGCGCCGCCTCGGTGGCCACGGGTATGGTCCGCAGGATCGACTCGGGGGCCTCGGCGACCAGTTGGTGCGGCTGGCCGTCGGTGGTCGGGAAGACGGTGCGCAGCACCTCGTGCCGGGCCACCACGTCCCGCAGCGCGCCGTCCAGCGCGGGGCGGTCGAGGGCGCCGGTCAGCCGGAGGGCGACGGGCGTGTTGTAGAGCGCGCTCGGTCCCTCGAACTGCTCGATGAACCACAGGCGTTGCTGCGCGGAGGACAGCGGGACGCGCTCCGGCCGGGTGACGGGCCGCAGGGCCGGGCGGGCCGCGCCGGAGGCGGGCAGGGCGGCGGCCAGGGCGGCCACCGTCGGGTGGTCGAAGAGCGCGCGGATCGGCAGCTCCGTGCCGAGGGCGGTGCGGACGCGGCTGACCAGCTTGGTGGCGAGCAGCGAGTGGCCGCCCAGGTCGAAGAAGCTGTCGTCGATGCCGACCGAGGCCAACCCGAGGACCTCGGCGAAGAGTTCGCAGAGCGCCTGCTCGGTTTCGGTGCGCGGGGCCCGGCCGGCGGCGGCGCCGCTGTAGTCGGGGGCGGGCAGGGCGCGGCGGTCGACCTTGCCGTTGGGGGTGACGGGCAGCGCGTCGAGGGTGACGATCGCGGCGGGCACCATGTAGCCGGGCAGGCGGTCGGCGACGAAGGCGCGCAGTTCGTCGGGCCGGACGGGGCCCGTGACGTAGGCGACCAGGCGTTTGTCGCCCGGCTGGTCCTGGCGGACCACGGCGACGGCCTGGCCGACGGCCGGGTGGGCGGTGAACGCGGCCTCCACCTCGCCGAGTTCGATCCGGAAGCCGCGCAGCTTGACCTGGTCGTCGGCGCGGCCGACGAACTCCAGTTCGCCCGTGGTGGTCCAGCGCACCACGTCGCCGGTGCGGTACATCCGGCCGCCGGGCTCGCCGAAGGGGCAGGCCACGAACCGCTCGGCGGTCAGGCCGGCGCGGCCGACGTAGCCCCGGGCCAGCCCGGCGCCCGCGACGTACAGCTCACCGGCGACGCCGACGGGGACCGGGCGCAGCCCGGCGTCCAGCGCGTACACCCGGGTGTTGGGCAGCGGCCGCCCGATCGGCACGGCGGCCGGGACCTCGGCGGCGGTGGCCATCGGGTGGCGGGTCGCGAAGGTCGTGGTCTCCGTCGGCCCGTAGCCGTTCACCACCCGCAGGCCGGGGCAGTGCTCCAGCACCCGCCGGATGGCGGCCGGCGAGACGATGTCCCCGCCCGTCCACACCTCGCGCAGCCCGGCGAAGGTCTCCGGGGCCTCGGCGGCCAGCACGTTGAAGAGCCCGACCGTCATCCAGGCGGCGCCGACCCGCCCCCGGCCGATCGCGGTCGCCAGCTCGGCGACGCCGAGCCGCCCGGCCGGGGCGACCACCACGCGGCCGCCGGAGAGCAGCGGCACCCAGAGCTCGTAGGTGGAGGCGTCGAAGGCGACGGGGGAGTGCAGCAGGACGCGCTCGTGGCCGCCGCCCGCGAACGCCCCGCCGAGCGCGAGGTCGACCACGGACCGGTGGGTGACGCCGATGCCCTTGGGCACGCCGGTCGAGCCGGAGGTGTGCATCACGTACGCCAACTGGTCGGCGCTCAGCGGGAGTCCGAGGTTCCCGGCGGTGTCTTCGTCCTCGGGGTCTCGTGCGCCCTCGGGGTCGAGCACGTCCAGTCCGGTCAGCGCGGGGTGTGCCCGGTGGGCGGTGTCGGCCAGCGCCAGCCGGGCCCCGGAGTCCGCGAGGACGGCCCGCAGGCGCTCGGCCGGCTGCGCGCCGTCCAGCGGCACGAAGGCGCCGCCGGCCTTGAGCACGGCCAGGATCGCCACCACCAGGGCGGCCGAGCGCTCCATCAGCAGCGCGACGGGGGTCTCCGGGCGGACCCCGGCCTCGACCAGCCGAACGGCCAACCCGTTGGCCCGCGCGTTGAGTTCGGCGTAGGTCAGCTCGACGTCGTCGGCGGTGAGCGCGACCGCGTCGGGCGTCGCGGCGGCCCGTGCCTCGAACAGCTCGGGCAGTGCGGCCTCCGGCAGTGGCGCGGTGGCGCCGGCCCCGCCGGTCAGCAGCCGCTCGCGCTCCTCCTCGGTCAACACCTGGACGGCACCGACGAGTTCGGCCGGGTCGGCGACGATCCGGTCGAGCAGGGCGAGGAAGCGGTCCAGCAGGGTGCGCGCCTCGGCGGGGGTGAAGGCGTCGGGCCGGTGGTCCAGGCGCAGTTGGAGGCCGTCGCCGGGGGTGAGGGCCAGCAGCAGCGGGTAGTGCGCGCTGTCGACGTCCTCGACCAGGGTGACGTGGGTGGCGCCGCTCGGGTCGGCCTCGTCCAGGGCGGACGGGTCCGGGTAGTTGCCGTACACCGTGACGGTGTCGAACAGGCTGCCCACTCCGGCGAGTTGCTGGATCTCGGTGAGGCTGAGGTGCTGGTGGTCCAGCAGCGCGGACTGCTCGTGCTGGAGACGCAGCAGCAGCTGCCCCCAGCTCTCGGCCGGGTCGAGGGTGACGCGCACCGGCACGGTGTTGATGAGCAGGCCCACCATCCGCTCCACGCCCGGCAGGTCGTGCGGCCGGCCGGAGACGGTGGTGCCGAAGAGCACGTCCTCGCGCCCGGTGAGCCGGGCCAGCAGCACGCCCCAGGCGGCCTGGACGAGGGTGTTGAGGGTGACGCCGTAGCGGCGGGCGGTGCGGGCCAGCGCCTCGGTGGCCGCCGGGGTGAGGCCGGTGTGCAGGCGCAGCGGCAGCTGCGGGGCGGCGGCGGAGCGGCCGGGGGCCAGCAGGGTGGGCTCGTCGGCGCCCGCCAGGGCCCGGGCCCAGGCGGCGCGGGCGGCGGCGCCGTCGCGCCGGGTGAGCCAGCGCAGGTACTCGCGGTAGGGGGCGGCCGGGGGCATCGGCTGCTGGAAGTACAGGCCCCACAGCTCCTCGGCGAACAGCGGGGTGGACCAGCCGTCCAGCAGGATGTGGTGCGCGGCGGCGATCAGCTGGTGGCGCCCGGGGGCGAGGGTGAGCAGGGTGTAGCGCAGCAGCGGCGGCCGGGCGAGGTCGAAGCGGCGGCCGTACTCGGCGGCGGCGATCCGCGCGGCCTCGGCCTTCGGGTCGGCGTGCGCCGTCAGGTCGATGGCGGTGAAGGGCAGTTCGACGCCGTCCGGTACGGCCTGCACGGGCGGGCCGTCGGGGCGCTGGTGGAAGCCGGCCTTGAGGTTGGGGTGGCGCAGCAGCAGCGCCTCGGCGGCGGCGCGCAGCCGGTCGGCGTCCACCGGGCCGGTGAGGTCGAAGGTGCAGACGGAGGTGTAGACGTCGGCGCCGTCGGTGTCGTACGCCGCGTGGAAGGCCATGCCCTGCTGGAGCGGCGAGGTGGGCCAGACGTCCACCAGGCGGGCGGGGGCGTGGTGTCCGGCGAGCTGGTCCAGTTCGGACTGGCCGAGCGTGACGAGCGGGAAGTCGGAGGGGGTGTGTCCGCCCGCGTCCGGCCGGTCGGCGTGCTCGGCGAGCGCGCGCAGCGCGGTGAACCACGCCTCGGCGAGCGCGGCCACGCGCTCCTCGGCGAGCAGCCCGGTGGCGTAGGACCACTGGGCGACCAGCAGCGGGCCCTGCGGGGTGTCGACGGTGGTGGCGTCCAGGCCGAGCACCCGGCCGAGCGCGAGGCCGGTCGCGGCGCCCTCGCTCATCGCCTCGGTGCCGGCGAGCACGTCCTCGGCGGTGACGCCCTCCGGCGCGAAGCGGCCCAGGTAGTTGAACTCGACCTGCGGATCGGTGTACCCCTCCAGTACGGCGGCGGTGGCCGGGTTGAGGTGGCGCAGCAGGCCGTAGCCGATGCCGTTGTCCGGGACGGCGCGCAGCTGCTCCTTGACCTGGCCGAGGGCCCGGCCGAGCCCGGGGCCGGCCGCGGTGACCTCGGACCAGGGCAGCGCCCCGGGGGCGAGCCGGACGGGGTAGAGGGAGGTGAACCAGCCGGCGGTGCGGTGCAGGTCGACGCCGTCGACGACCTCCTCGCGGCCGTGGCCCTCGGCGGTCACCAGCACGGCGCCGTCCGGACCGGTGGTCGCCGCGCCGCGCCAGTGGCCGAGGGCGAGCGCCAGCGCGGTCAGCAGCACGTCGTTGACCTGCGCGTGGTAGGCGGCCGTGACCCGGGTCAGCAGCGCCTGGGTGGTCTCGGCGGGCAGTACGAGCCGCAGGACGCCCTCGGTGGCGTAGGTGTCCCGGGCCGGGTCGAGGGGGCGCGCGCCGAGCAGCGGGTCCGGGGTGGCCAGGGCGGCCTCCCAGAGCGGGAGTTCGGCGGCCCGGCGGTCGGTCCCGGCCTCGGCGGTGAGCCGCTGGGCCCAGCGGCGGAAGGAGGTGGGCACCGGCGCCAGCGCCACGGCCCGGCCCTCGCGGGCGGCGGCGAGCGCGGCGAGCAGGTCCTCCTCGACGATGCGCCAGGTGACGCCGTCCACCGCCAGGTGGTGGATCACGAGCAGGAGCTGCGGGGGCAGGCCCGGCCCGGCGTCGAACCGGACGGCCTGGAGCATCCGGCCGTCCTCGGGCGAGAGGCGTTCGCGGGCGGCCTCGGTCTCGGCGCGCAGCGCCTCCTCGGTGGCCGGGCCCGCGACGTGCCGCAGCGCGGCCCCGGCGGGGACGGCGCCGGGGGCGGGGACGTGCAGCGTCCAGGGGCGCTCGGCGAGCGGGGAGGTGCGGGCGCGGAAGACGTCGTGGTGGTCGAGCAGCGCCTGGAGGGCCGTGGCCACGTGCTCGGGCCCGCTCCCGGCGGGGAGGGTGAGCAGGGTGGACTGGTAGAAGCTCTCGACGGCGCCGTGCTGCGCGGCCAGCCAGTGCACGATGGGCGTCGGCGGCACCTCGCCGAGGCCGGCCCCGGCGGGTTCGGCGACGACCGGCCCCTCCAGCGGTCGGGCGATCCGGGCCAGCGCCTCGACGGTCGGCGAGAGGAACACCTCGCGGGGGGTGAGCTGCAGCCCGGCGTGCCGGGCCCGGGAGACGAGCCGGATGGCCACGATGGAGTCGCCGCCGAGCTCGAAGAAGGAGTCCGTGACGCCCACCGCGGGCAGGCCCAGCACCTCGGCGAAGAGCCGGGCGAGGGTGTGCTCCAGTTCCCCGGCGGGGGCCCGGCCGCCCTCCTCGGCGGCGGCGAAGACCGGCGCCGGCAGGGCGCGCTTGTCCACCTTGCCGTTGGGCGTGAGCGGCAGCCGGTCGAGCACCACGACGGTGGGCACCATGTGGTCGGGCAGCCGCTCGGCGCAGTACGCGCGCAGCTCGGCCGGGTCGGCGGCGCCGACGGTGTAGCCGACCAGGCGGCGCTCGCCCGGGCGGTCCTCGCGGACCAGCACCACGGCCTGGCGCACCTCGGGGTGGGCGGAGAGGGCCTGCTCGACCTCGCCGAGCTCCACCCGGAAGCCGCGGATCTTCACCTGGTCGTCGGCCCGGCCGACGAAGTCCAGCTGCCCGTCCGGCCGTTGGCTGCCGAGGTCGCCGGTGCGGTACATCCGGTCGCCGGGTTCGCCGAAGGGGCAGGCGACGAAGCGCTCGGCGGTCAGGCCGGGGCGCCCGAGGTAGCCCCGGGCCAGGTGCGGGCCGGAGACGTACAGCTCGCCCACGGTGCCCGGCTCGACCGGGCGCAGCCGCTCGTCCAGCACGTGGATGCGCACGTCCTGGCAGGGGTGGCCGATCGGGGGCTGCTCCTCGCCGGTGAGCGGCTCGCTCATGGTGACGATGACGGTGGTCTCGGTCGGGCCGTAGCTGTTGAGCATCAGGCGGTCGCGGCCGCAGCGGGCGGCCAGTTCGCGCGGGATGGCCTCGCCGCCGCCGATCAGGGTGCGCAGGGAGGGCAGCGGCACGTCCGGCAGGGTGGCCGCCATCGCGGTGGCGATGTCGGCGTGGGTGACGCCGTACTGCTCGATCAGCGCGGCCAGCGGCTCGCCGACCAGCTGGCTCTGCTCGCGGGGGAGCACCAGGGCGGCGCCGGTGGAGAGCGCCACGGCCAGGTCGGAGACGGAGACGTCGAAGCTGAGCGAGGCGGCCTGGAGCACCCGGCTGCCGGGGCCGACCCCGGTGGCGGCGACCTGCGTGTCGATCATGCTGGGCAGCCCGGTGTGGGTGACGGCCACACCCTTGGGCACACCGGTGGAGCCGGAGGTGTAGATCACGTACGCGGTGTTCCCGGCGCTCAGCGGCCGCACCCGCTCGGCGGCGGTGAAGGGGGTGCCGGCCTGGGCGGCCAGCTCGGCGAGGTGCCCGGGGGAGTCGAGCAGCAGCCGGGGGGCGTCGGTCTCGGGCAGCTGGGCGGCGGCCTCGGCGGTGGTGAGCACCAGGGCGGCGCGGGAGTCGGTCAGCATGTGGCGCAGCCGCTCGGCGGGGTAGGCCGGGTCGGCGGGCAGCCAGGCGGCGCCGGTCTTGGCCACGGCGAGGATCGCGGCGACGGCCTCGGGGGACTTCGGCAGGGCGAGCGCGACGATGTCCTCGGTGCCCAGGCCGCGGGCGGCGAGCACCCGGGCCAGCCGGTTGGCGCGGGCGTCCAGCTCGGCGTACGTGAGGGTGGTGCCCTCGGCGTACAGGGCGGGGGCCTGCGGGGTGCGGGACGTCTGGGCGTCGACCAGCGCGGTCAGGGTCGGCCGCTGGTCGGCTCTGTGCGTCTGCTGGACCCCGGACATGTGGCTCTCTCCCTCGTACGGCTGGCCCCCGCGGTGGCGGGAACGGCTTGCTCGGTGACCTTCGGGGCGGTCGGCCCGGGCGGTCGATGGAGCGGCGGTGCGGTGGCGTGGTGGCGTGGTTCTGGCTGTTCTGGCTGTTCTGGTGGTGCGGTGGTGCGGTGGTGCGGTTTCGGCGCTGGGCTGCCGCGGTCAGTGGCCGGACTGCTGGGCGAGCAGGCTCTTCGGCCGCAGGTCCTGCCAGTGCTGTTCGACGTAGTCGAGGCAGTCCTGTCGGCCGGCGGCGCCGAAGGCCTGCTGCCAGCCGTCGGGCACCGGGCTGAAGGCCGGCCACAGCGAGTGCTGGCCCTCGTCGTTCACCAGGACGAGGTAGCTGGCGTCGGGGTCCTCGAACGGGTTCGCCATCGTCGGTTTCCTCTTTGTTCGGAGAAATTTCGGGGAGGGGGGAATTACGCCGGAGCGCGGCTCACGGACCCCAGCCGGAGTCGGCGTTGGGCGCCGAGACGAGGGCGGCGGCGGCCAGGGGCGAGTGCGGGTCGGCGCTGCTCTGGACGCCCAGTCCGGCGACCAGCAGAACGGCGAGAATCCCGAGCATATGGTGAATGCGAACGGCAAGATTCTTCATCGTTAATTCCTTTTTCCGAGGGGGCGGTCGGCCCTCTTCGCTCGGAAATTCATCCTGCCGAGGCTCAAACGGGGGTGGAAGCTCTGGCCATGATCGGGAACACGCATTGCGGGAACCGGAAGCCCGAACAGACCATGTCAAAAACAGACAGATCTGATCCAAAGAGCGCCTGGCACTGTCAGATCAGTGGTGGGAACCGGTCACTGGCGAGGGTTTCGGTCAAACCACTCCCCCGGCGCGTCGGCGAGGGAGGCCCCGGCCCCGGCCTCCGGAAGCTGCCGAAGCTGCCGCGGGGGCGGGGGTTACGGAGCGTCAGTGCGGGAGGTGATGGAGCGTCAGCAGTGCGATCCCCGGCGCAGTTCCTCGCGGACGGCGGGCCAGTCGTCGGTCCACGTCCGCCCCGCCGAGGCGGGCGACTCCAGGGCGATCGTCGCCAGGTAGGCGCGCTTGAGCGCGGCCCGCTCGTCCTGCACCCGGCCCGAGGCCTGCTCGATCCGGCGCAGCCGGGCGTGCAGCCGCTCCAGCGCGCCCCCGCCCGCGAGCAGACGCCGCGCTTCGGGGCCGAAGCGGAAGCCGGCGGCGAGCAGCGGCCAGGCCGACCGCCACACCCGGAACACCTCGCGGTGGCCCGGACCCCACTCCCGCTCGGCCCGGGACAGCCGCGCCATCGCCGCCCGCTCGGTGGGCGCGGCACAGATCTCGCGCAGCGTCCGCGCGAGCGCACCCCAGTCCTCGCCGGGCGCGTGCCGCAGCGCGGCGTGCAACAGGTGGGCCATCGAGCCGTGCACCACGGTGCGCGGCCACCGCGCGGCCACCGCCTCGGCCAGGCCCCCGCCGGTGTCGCCGACCAGTACCCAGACCTCGCGCACCCCGCGCTCGGCGAGCTCGGCCAGCACCTGCGGCCAGTGCTCCCCGTCCGTGGCCGGCCACAGGCCCAGGACCTCGCGCCGGCCGTCGGTGGAGATCCCGAGCGCCAGGTGCACCAGCGGGCCGCCCGAGCGGCCGCTGCGCACCGCGTCGAGGAAGACCACCGGGTAGACGGGGTCGAGCGGGCACCGGCGCCGCTCGTCGAGCTCGTCGAGCACCTGGTCGGTGATGGCGGAGACGGTCTCCCGGCTGAGCTCCACGCCGTACACCTCGGCCAGGTGCGCCACCAGCTCGCCCGAGCTGAGGCCGCGCGCGGTGAGCGAGATGACCAGCCGGTCGAGGCCGGGCAGTCGGCGGGCCCGGGGGCGGACGGCCCGGGGGGTGAAGCTGCCCTGGCGGTCCCGGGGCACCCGCACCTCGACCGGGCCGACCTCGGTGAGCAGCCGTCTGGCCCGGGCGCCGTTGCGGACGTTGGCGCCGGGGTCGGTGCCGGGTTCGGCCCCGCGCAGGTGCTCCTGGAGTTCGAGTTCCAGGGCGTGCTCGATCAGCTGCTTGGCGAGCGTCTGGAACAGCCCGCCGTCGCCCAGCAGCCGGATCGCGCCGGAGCCGACCTGCTCGGCGGCGGCCTCCGCCAGCTGCCGCACCAGCCGCTGGTCCACCAGCTCGGCCAGGTCCACGGGCGGGACCGCCGGGCCGGGATCAGCTCGCAACAAGGGGTGCCCTCCGTCTGTCGGCCGTTCCGTCCGCCGACCGTCCGCCCCGGCCGCCCTGACGGGGCGACAGGCGCGACACGGCGGCCATCCGCCTGTCACCGCGGCCGGGTACGGTCGGGTCCGCCACTGCCGCGGTCGGCTCCCCCGCCTCCGGGCGCGCTCGGCTTCGCCGTCGGCCGCTGATTTCCGCGCCACTTGGGCGTACACTCACGGCAGTCAGAGCCCGGGGGGACGGCTTCCGACCGACAGGTGATTTCCATCCTGCCATTTCAGACGCCTGGCGGTGGCCGGTACGGGCATTCGTGAAACCGCAATGCCGAAGCCGGAAGGATGCCCAGATGTGCCTATCCCAGGACAACAGCGCGGGAATGGGGACACCGCAGCTCTGTGACCGGGGGGTCGAGTTCTACCGGGTGGCGCTGGCCGAGGGCTGCGCCGCCGGAGACGCCCCCGAGTGCCTGCTCGCGATGGGCCTGCTGCGCTCCGTACCCGGCTCCGGCGAGCGGCTGACCCCCGTCCCGCCCGACATCGCGGCCACCGGCCTGACCCGGCCGCTCGAACTCGCCGTGCTGGGCCACCAGGAGCGGCTCGCCGAGCTGCGCACCGCCTTCACCGCCGCCGACCGCGCCTACCAGGACGTCATGCGCCGGGCCCAGCTGCCGGTCCGCCTCCTGACGGGCGAGGAGATCAACCCCGCGCTGGAGAAGGCCGTCGCCGCCTGCACCGAGGAACTGCGCACCGCCCAGCCCGGCGGCGGCCGCAGCCCCGAGCACCTCGCGGACGCCCTCCCGCGCGACCTCGCCCTCGCCGGGCGCGGCGTGCGCCAGCGCACCCTCTACCAGCACACCGTGCGCGCGCACGGCCCGACGCTGGCCTACATCGAGCAGGTCACCGCCCAGGGCGCCCGGATACGCACCCTGAACGAGGTGTTCGACCGGGTGATCATCTGCGACCGCTCCACCGCCTTCGTCCCGGCCGCGGCCGACCGCGAGGCCGCCGCGATGCTCATCCAGTTCCCACCGCTGGTCGAGTACCTGCTCAAGATCTACGAGTTGATGTGGGAACGCGCCGAACCGGTCACCTACCTGGAGGGCCGCCACCGCCCCCAACTGCTCACCGACCGCACCCGCCAGAACGTCCTGCGCCTGATGGTCAACGGCTACACCGACGAGGCCATCGCCTCCCGCCTCGGCATGAGCACCCGTACGGTCTCCAGCCACATCCAGAAGGCCAGCGAACTCCTCGGCAGCCGCAGCCGCGGCCACCTCGGCTACATCATCGCCCGCGAGGGCGTCCTGGACGAACCCCTCGACGACCTGTGACCGACACCGGTGGCCGTTGCCGTCGCCGTCGCCTGGTGGGACGGCCCCCGGTGGCCGGTGCTACTCGTAGCGCAGTTCGCCGGGCCGCATCAGGCGCAGGAGCTGCGGCAGGCCGAGCGCGGTCGTGAGGAGGACGGCGCCGGCGGCGATCGCGGACATGGCCAGCATGGAGCCCCAGTCGAGGGCGAAGGGCAGGCCCGCCGTGTACTGCAGGACGGCTCCCATCAGCAGGCCGCCGACAGTGGCCAGCAGCATGCCCAGGGCCATCGGGACGAGGTTCTGCCACAGCACCGACAGGCCCAGGATCCGGCGGCGGGTGCCGACGGCGTTCAGCACGCCGAGGATGCGGCGCTGCTCCCGGAACCGCTCCAACTGGCCGACCAGCAGGCTGAGGGCGACCAGCAGCAGGGTGACGGCGGAGCCGGCGGTGAGCAGGCGTTTGACGGCGAGGTAGGTCGGGTCGACGGCGCGGTCGAGGGGGGACCCGGCGAAGCCCTGCGGGTCGATCGCCATGACGGCGGTCGCGAGTTGCTCCTTCGGGTCCGGCAGGCCGGGGGCCATCGCGACCAGGACGGTCGCGGGCTGGCCGCGCAGTGCGGCGGCCGGGGCGGCGGCCGGGGTGAGGAGCAGCAGGCCGGAGCCGAGCCGCCCGTTGGGGTCGGCGCCTTCGACGGGCTCGACGGTGGCCGTCACCGCGGGCAGCGGCCAGGACGGCGGCTCGCCGGCACCGTGGAAGTAGGCGGCGTGGACGGGCGTGCCGGGCCTGGTCTCGGCGGCGGCGTCCGTGCCGCGGTTCGTTCCGGTGCTCGTGCCGGTGTTCGTTCCGTCGTTCGTTCCGGTGTTCGCTCCGGTGCTCGTGCCGCCGCCCGGTCGGATGGTCCGGCCCTGGACGGCGAAGGCGTCACCGTCCTTGCAGTCGGGCAGGGTGGCGAAGCCGCGCAGCACGGCGCAGCCGGCGATCCGGACGCCGGGCAGCTCCCAGGACTTGGCGGTGGGGGTCTCCAGGGCGAACTCGGTGTAGGCGGCGGTGGCCTGCACCCCGGGGGAGTGCGCCAGCCGCTCGGCGAGCAGGTCGGCCTGCGGTCCGCCGCCGGGGAAGGACACCGACTGCTGGTACGGCCCGACCGCGGCGCGGGGGCCGGGGCGGTCCTCGTAGCTCGCGCTGACGCCGAGGAAGAGCGTCTGCAGGGCGATCGCCCCGGCGACGGCGACGACCACGCCGCTGACCGCGGCCGAGGCGGGTCCCGAGCTCAACTGGAGCCTTCGGATGGCGAGTTGCCAGGACACGCCGCCGCCGGAGTGCCGGGTGGCGGCCTCCACCAGCCAGGGCAGCAGGGTGCAGACGCCCACCAGCATCAGCAGCACGCCGACCGCGACCAGCAGTGAACCGCGAGTGTCCTGAACGGAGTTGAAGACGGCGGTGCGCCCCATCCCGGACGGGTTGTACTGCGTGGGCAGCGCCAGCGCGAGCGCCGTCAGGGCGAGACCGGCCAGCGGCAGCGCCAGCCGCCACCCGATCCGGCGCCGGCCGGGACCGGACCGGCGGACCACGCCGAGCGGGTCGACGGTGACCCGGCGCATCGCCAGCAGGGTCACGCCGACGCCGAGGAGCGGCACGACCACGGCGATCGCGGCGGCGATGGCGGGGTGCGGCGCGATGTCCTCGGGGTAGAAGCTGAAGCCCGCGAGCCGCAGGCGGCCGGTCAGCTGCCGGCCGAGCAGGAACAGCGCCGCGCCCGCGACCAGGCCCAGCACCGCGCCGACCAGGGACTCCCCGGCGGCGAACCGGGCGGTCATCCGGCGGTCCGCGCCGACCAGGCGCAGCGCGGCGAGCCTGCGGTCGCGCCGTTCGCCGCCGAAGCGGGCGGCGGCGGCGAGGAAGACGCCGACCGGGGCGAGCATCACGGTCAGGCCGACGGCGTTGAGCAGGATCAGCCGGGGGTCCATCGGCTTGGGCGGCGAGAAGTGGCCGTACGAGGTGATGCGGTCGGCTCCGGCGTCCAGCGAGAGCCGGTCGCTGCCGAGCAGGTAGCCGGCCTGGCCGGGGCCGAGCAGACCGGCCGGGCCGATGCCGCCGACCACCGGGTAGGGGAGGCGGTCGCGCAGCAGCTGGTTGGCCGGGTCCTTCAGGAGCTCGGCCAGGGTGGGCGAGACGACCATCCGCCCCGGCGGCGGGTACGCGGCCACTCCGGGCGGGAGCGCCGCGTCCGGGCCCTCGGGCTGGACGACCCGTCCACGGATCGGGGTGCCCCGGAAGGCGGTGTCGGCGGTGGCGATGAGGACCGTCCGGTCGCCGGGCGTGGGCAGGTCCTCGTCGCGGAAGGTGTCGTTCTGCACGTACAGGCGCTCGTTGCGGTGCTGGACGATGCCGGGGAAGGAGGCGGTGAACAGCAGCAGGGCCACCCCCAGGCCGACACCGCAGGCGGTGAGCAGCAGCCGGCCCCAGCCGTCCCGCCCGTTGGTGAGGGCCAGGCGCACGCCGAGGCCGAGCTGGTCCAGGAACGGCGAGCGGACCCGGTCGGCGGCGGGGGTGCTCGCGTCGGGGCTGCTCACGCCGGGGCCGCTCGTGGTGGAACTGCTCATATCGCGCCCGCCAGGTCGCGGGTGCGGCCGTCGCGGACGACGATCTCGCGATCGGCGTAGGCGGCGACCCTGACCTCGTGGGTGACCAGGACGACGGCGGCGCCGGTCTCCCGGGCGGCCAGGGTGAGCAGCTTCATCACCCGCTCGCCGTTGAGGGAGTCGAGCGCGCCGGTCGGCTCGTCGGCGAAGACCGCCCTGGGCCCGGTGATCAGGGCCCGCGCGGCGCCGACCCGTTGGCCCTGGCCGCCGGAGACCTCGCCGGGGCGCTTGGCGGCCACGTCGTCCACCTCCAGGCGCTCCAGCCATTCGCGGGCCCGGGCCTCGGCGGCCCGGCGGCGCAGTCCGTTGAGGCGCAGCGGGAGCGCGACGTTGTCCAGGCAGGAGAGTTCCGGGACGAGCTGGCCGAACTGGAACAGGAAGCCGAACTCGGTGCGCCGCAGGGCGCTCAGCTCGGCGTCGGAGCAGGCGGTGAGGTCGCGTTCCCGGTAGCGGAGGCGGCCGCTGTCGGGCCGGGTGATCCCGGCGAGGCAGTGCAGCAGGGTGGACTTGCCGGAGCCCGACGGGCCCATCACGGCGACGAGTTCGCCGGCCGCGACGGTGAGCGAGGCTCCGCCGAGCGCCGGGGTGAGCCCGAAGTTCTTGTGCAGGTCGTGGGCGGCGAGCAGGGGTTCGGGCATGGTCAACGCTGGGACTCCGTGATGCGGGCGGCGAGTTCGTCCAGGCGGGCGGCGGTGAGCTCCAGCCAGCGCAGGTCGGCTTCCAGGTGGAACAGAGCGTGGTCGCAGATCAGCTGGTCGGTGAGGTCCCCGGTGAGCTTGCGGCGGGTCAGCTCCCGCATCTCCTTGAGGTGTTCGGCCCGCTGCGCGTCCAGGACGTCGGCGCCGGAGCGGCCGGTCAGGAGGGCGAGCACGACCTTCTGGTAGAGCGTGCTCTGCAGGTACGGCTGCGGGCTCTCCGGGTGCGCGAGCCAGTTGGCGAGGTCGGTGACCCCGGCGTCGGTGATCGCGTACCGCTTGCGCTCCGGGCCGTCGCCGGCCTCGACCCCGTCGACCACCACCAGCCCGTTCTTCAGCAGCCGGGAGAGCGTCGCGTACACCTGCCCGTAGTGCAGGCCGCGGTCGCGCCCGAAGTGCTCGTCGTGGAGGCGTTTGATGTCGTATCCGTGGCGGGGCTGGGTCTCCAGCAAGCCGAGGAACAGCTGTCCGAGTGACATGCTCCGGGACTATACAGGCCATGTATACACACAGGTGTATAGCGGGTCCCCTGGGGGCCCGGCCGGCGCCGCCGACACGGCCGCGGCCTCCCCGAGCGTGGCTCGGGGAGGCCGCAGTGGTTAGGTGCCCTGGTCGTTCAGGCTTCCGTGGGCACCCGGTGGTCAGCCCGCCTGGGCGCGCACCAGCCAACGCTGGTTGGCGCTGGCGGTGCAGGACCAGACCCCGAGCGTGGTGCCGTTCGCGTCCGCCCAGCCGGGCAGTTCGAGGCACTTGTCGGAGATCGGGTTGTAGAGCGTGCCGTCGTAGCGGCGGACCCAGGTCTGGGCGTCGTCGGCGGTGCAGGTCTGGAAGGACACCTTGGTGCCGTTGCCGGCCGGCTTGTCGTTGGTGGTGATGCACCGGTCGGCGCCGGAGACCTTGACCTTGTTGTCGGTGGTCAGGGTGAAGTGCTGGGCGTTGCCGTTGTAGCAGTTGTAGAAGGCGACCGCCGTACCGATGGAACCGCCCCAACTGTCGATGCACCTACCGGGGTTGTAGGCGCTCTGGATCTGGACGCTGGAGCCGGCCGTGGCGAGCGTGTTGGCCTGCTGGTCGGTGAACGCGTACGGGTAGATCCGGACGTCGCTGACCGCGCCGTTCACGCGGCTGTCAGGCCCGGGGTACCGGGTGGTGGTCTCCCCGCCGATGTTCAGACTGCCGTTGGCCTTCCAGCCCGCAGGGACCTTCGCGCTTCCGGCCGCTCGGCCGTTGACGTACAGCGTCGCGGTCTGGGTGTCCGCGTTGAACGTGCCGACGAGGTGGGTCCAGGCGCCGATCTGGGGCTGCTCGGAGTCGACGGCCGCGTAGTACGTGCTGGGGCGGAGCTGGTCCGACGAGGGCAGGTTGAAGGCCCACTTGCCGTACGTCGCGGAGTACTGCAGGTAGAACGGGCTGCGCTCGTTGCCGGTCAGGGAGACGGCGGTCTGGTAGCCGTTGGCGTTGTTGAGCTTGACCCAGGCGGCGACGGTGTAGCTCTGGCCGGTGTCGATGTCGGCCTGGTTGGTGCTGCGGTAGAGGGTGTTGCCGTCGAGGACGGTCGCCTTGCCCGCGGCGCCGTTGTGGTCGGTGGTGCGGGTGAACGTGCTCGGGTAGAGCGCGTTGGCGGCGTTGCTGTCGACGGCGGTGGTGCCGTCGAGTGCCCACCAGAGCGGGTTCACGGAGGTGTCTGCGGCCTGGGTCGGCCCGGCCTGCCAGGTGAAGGCGGCGTTGGGGCTGCCGGGGTTGGTGGGCGCGCCCCACCAGATGTCGATCTGACCGTTGCCGCGCTTGCCCCAGAGACCGGCCGCGCCGTTGCCGGTGAGGTCCCCGTCCGAGCCGAGCGTCGGCCAGGTGTCCGGGGAGACGGAGCCGATCGTGACCGGGTTGGAGATCTGGGCCAGCGTCGGGACGGTGGCGGTGTTCCCGCTGGTGTCCAGTACGGGCCTGCCGTTGCGGTCGGTGGACACCACTGTCCCGGTGGTGAAGGTGTAGGCGAGCAGAGTGCCCTTGCCGCCGTCCGCGGCTGCCTCCAGGTTCCGGGCCCACAGGCCTGGGTGGCCCTGCTTGGCCCAGTCGCCGGGGGCGATGAGCTCCTTGTCCTTCCACCCGGAGGCGGCGAGCCGGACGGGCTTGCCGAGGGTCTGGAGCTTGGTCGTGGGGTAGTACCAGAGGGCGGCGTCGGTGCCGTTCTCGGTGCTCTCGACGGTGAGCAGGCCGCTCTTGTTCTTGAACTGCAGCTTGTAGTCGAGGTCCGTGTTCGCCGGGTCGCCGAGTGCTGCCACACGGAGGGTGTTGGACCAGTCGGTGGCGTTGTATCCGGTGGCGGTGAGCCAGGAGCAGTCCTCGCCGGCCGTCGTGACGCACTTCGGCTTCGGGAGGACCGCCCTCGTGTCGACCCGGCCGTAGTAGCCGGTGTTGCCCGGATTCCCGTAGAGGTAGAGGTCCTTGTCGCCGGGGGCGTGGGCGACGATGTCGTCGATGTTGTTGCCGCCGGTCAGTGTGCCGCGGTGGGCGAACTGGATGTTGGCCCAGCCCTGTCCGGTGGGTGAGTCGTCGCGCTTGGCGACGAGGGAGACGGCAGGGCTCTTGGCGAGCGGGTTGCCGGCCACGGCGTAGGCGCGCAGGTCGCCCGACTGGTCGGGGGTGACGATGTCGGGCGCGCCGTCACCGGTGACGTCGCCGAAGACCGGCGGCGGGCCGTCCGGGTTCCACGGGACGTAGAACGCGTACTGGGCCACCGGCGAGACGTTGCGGGCGTTGTCCATCACCTGGAGGTACACGATGTTGGTGCCCCACCGGCCCGGCAGGACGCTGACGCCGCCCTGCGGGAGGGCGGATCCGCACTGCCACTGGGCGCCGGAGAGCTGCGGGTCCCAGGACCACCGGGCACACGTGACACCCGACGGCGTGCCGCCGTTGGGGGCGGTGTCGGCGGCGGTGAAGGGGACGATGCCCCACTCCCAGGCCTTCTTCCTGGTCACCTGTCCGTTGCCGGACGGCGGGAAGTGGTCGGCGAGCGAGCTCTCGGGAAGAGCGGTGTAGACGTCGGGGACGGACAGGCTCGGGGGAGTCAGGTCGACCCCGAAGCGGCACGCGGGGGCGTATCCCGACGAGGTCAAGTCGTCGGTGGCGAAGGAGCCCCAGCCGTAGACGTGCCCGTCCTTGACCACGTCGGAGCGCACCTGGAAGGCGGCGTTGCCTCCGTTGCCCACCAGACCCGACTTCCCGGAGTCGACCTCGGGCGCGCCCGGGAGGTTGTAGTCCCAGATCTTCGACCACGAGTAGAGCGAGTTCTGGACCGGGCTGTGCACGGTGGCGTTCAGGGTCACCGCGCCGTTGAAGTTGCTGCCCGCGCCGAGCCAGCCGACCGAGGAACCGTCGCAGCCCTGGTTCTCGGCCCACGGAGACGCCGTGCCCGGCGGCGGCCAGACGTAGGTGTTGGTCGGGGTGTCCGGTGCGCGGTCGTACTCGACGACCACCACCGGGTTGTAGGTCAGGCGCTTGAAGGCCATCTTGTTGGACTCGTCGCCGGCGAACACACCGAAGGTCAGGTTGTCGTGGGTGGCGGCGCGGTCCCGGTAGACGGAGGTGACGTCGTACTGGAACTCGCGATTGTCGTAGCAGCCGCTGCCGCCGGAGCCGGCGACGTCGGCGCGGCCGAGTCGGCCGCCCACCACGGTGGGCGGGTTGTTCCAGGTGGTCTGGTTGTTGATCGGCCCGGTGAAGTAGAGGTCCACCGGATAGGTGGTGGTGCAGGAGAAGTCCGAGGACTCGTACTCCCAGACCGACATGGTGGCCTTGTTGATGACCGTGCCGCCGAATCCGCGGGTGTCGATCTGGAAGTAGGACCGCTCGATTCCCTTGTCGACCTGGTACCCCTGGTACCCGACGCCGGGGCGGGCGTACTGGCCGTCGGAGGCGGTGGTCTGCCCGTAGCGGGGTGTCTTCGGGTACGCCTGCTGGGTCCAGGTCCA
Source organism: Kitasatospora sp. NPDC058478 (assembly GCF_042720345.1). Lineage (NCBI taxonomy): Bacteria > Bacillati > Actinomycetota > Actinomycetes > Kitasatosporales > Streptomycetaceae > Kitasatospora > Kitasatospora sp. NPDC058478. Next base: position 59,415 of record NZ_JBHXML010000057.1, read on the forward strand.
GGCGTTGCCGCTGCGGGAGTCGTAGATCCACCCGGGATCGATGAACCAGGGGCCCTGGCCCTTGCCGAGCACCGAGGCGTCGGTGGTCAGCTCGACGGCATCGCCGGAGGCCGTGGTGGGCATGGTCGCGACCCTGGCGCCCGTGCCGGGCCCGTCCGCGCTACTGGGCTTGTCCGACTTGGCGGGAACACCGGCCTGGGCCGCGCCGTCGCCGTCGGCCGGGGCGGCCTGCGCGGCCGTAGCGGACTTGCCGGCAGGGGCTGCGGGGGCGGTGCCGGCCGTGCTGCCCGAGCTGTCCCACATCCGAGGGGCCGGGGCGTGCCAGCGGACCTTGCCGTCCTTGCCGGTGGCGGTGAGGTTGTTGGACCCGTCGTCCATGACGGTGACGCCCTGACCGGTGGTACCGAAGCGGATCTTCTTCAGCTGCGGACTGTTGGCGGCTTCGGCGGTCTTGACGATCAGGACGGTGCTGAGGCCGCCGAACTTGTCGGCGGTGGCCTTCAGGTCGATGCCCGGGGCGACGTCGGGGTAGATCAGGCCGTCGCCGTCGTCGTCGAGGGACGGCTTGGTCAGCGGGAACGGCGAGTCGATGACGAGCTTCTCGCCGTCCGGGCTGGTCAGCGTGCCGAGGGGGCCGCTGCCGCCACCGGACAGGTGGACTCCGGAGGAGGCGGCCCGGGGGCGGTAGCCGCCCGTCGGGTCGGCGACGAGCTTGGGATCCAGAGCGGCCCAGGCGCCGTCCTGCTGCCTGACGCGTTGTTGGTCGGCGTGCTGGGAACGGGAGAGGTGGCCCTCCGGAGTGGCGACCGTTTCGCTGTACTCGTCCGTCAGTTCGGGTACGGGGACGGGCTTGCCGGTGGCCTTGGCCTGGGCGATCGCCCGGTCGGCGGCCGCAGCCGGAGGCTTCTCCTTGGTCTGCCTGGCGTCTGCGGCGGCCATGGCCGTCAGCAGGTCCGGGGGAAGCATTCCGGGTGTGGTGGTGGGCTTAGCGGGTGCCGGGGCGGCGAACGCGACGGGTGCCACCGAGGTCAGGGCCAGGACGAGGCCCACGGCCGCGGCGGATGTGCGCGCGGACGGGGTCCGTGGACGAAGACGTGTGCCGGAGCGGGCGCCGGGCGGAGCAGCAGGCATGTGGTGAGGTTCCCCCCTCGCTGTGACAATCGGATCTGCCCCTCTGGCCGATCGGTAAAGGACAGGCACAGGGGGCGCCAGCAAGCTCCCGCAATGGCAAACTGATGGTCAAATCATTTAGGTGGTCAACTGTCTGGTTTGGGGGTGGGCGAACCACTTTGACTCCCTGTGACATGAATCACTCCATGTCGTGATCGGTCAATTCCTCGACCCGGGGTCGCATTACCCCCTACTGTCCGCCACAGTCGTCTGTCCACGCCCCAGCTGAGGGGTGGCTACCTATGGGGGGTAACGGTGTCTGTTCGTCGTGTCCGTTTGCCGTGGTCGGCAGGGAGGGGAGCGCCGCCACCAGGGCGGCGTCGAAGCTCTCGTGTCGCTTTTGTGAGCGCTTTGACCGTGCTGAGTGCTCTTGTGTCACCTGTCGTCCCGGCGCTGGCTGCGCCGGTGGCGGACAAGGACAAGATCTGGTCGCCGCCGGGTACTCCGCTGCCGAAGACGGCCTCCGTGCCGGGCACACCGGAGCAGCCGAAGTCGGTGCCGGCGAAGAAGGGTTCGCCGGACTGGGTGCCGCCGAAGGGCGCTCCGAAGAGTGCCTCGGGCTCGGCCGTCGCCCTGCTGGATCCCGCGCCGGCGCCCGGTGCGAAGGCCGTGCGCAAGGGTCCGGACGGTGCCGAGGTGCGGGAGTCGGCGGCCGGGGCCTCGAAACGGGCCGGTGACCTGCCGGTGTGGCTGGCGCCTGTCGCGCCGGATACCGCGCCGGAGGCCTCGGGTGCTGCCCCGGGCACGGGCGCCGGTCCGGCCAATCCGCCGGTCAAGGTGAGTGTCGCCGACGCGAAGGCCGCCGGCGCCGCCGGTGTGCAGGGAGCCCTGGTCACGCTGGAGCGCGCCGAGCAGACGGACGCGACGAAGGTGCGGCTGGGCCTGGATCTGTCCGGTGCCGGGTTCGGCGGTGGCTTCGCCGAGCGGGCACAGCTGGTGTCGCTGCCCGCGTGTTCACTTACCACGCCCGAGGTGGCCGGCTGCCTGGCCCGCACGCCGGTGCCCTCGCACTACGACGCGGAGGCGAAGAAGCTCGTCGCCGACATCGATCTGCCCGCCGTCGACGCCGCTCCGGCGAAGGGGTCGCGAGCCGAGTCGAAGTCCGGGGACCAGGCGCCGTCCGGCGGCCCAGCGCTCGCAGCCCCGGCGACGATGGTGCTGGCGGCCGAGGGCACCCCGTCCAGCGGCCTCGGCACCTACAGCGCGACCTCGCTCTCCGCGAGCCAGGCGTGGACGGCCGGCAGTTCGTCGGGCTCGTTCACGTACAGCTACCCGGTCCAGTCCCCGCCGTCGCTCGGCGGCGCGGCGCCCCAGGTGGCACTGGGATACGACTCGGCGGCGGTCGACGGGAGGACCTCGTCGACCAACTCCCAAGCGTCCTGGATCGGTGACGGCTGGGACTTCAGCTCGGGCTTCGTCGAGCGCTCCTACAAGGCGTGCGACAAGGCCGGGATCGCCGGATCCGGCGACCAGTGCTGGGGCGGGGCGAACCTGACCCTGTCGTTGGGCGGCCACTCGGGCGAGCTCGTGCCCAACGACCCCTGCGTGTCCGGTGACGCCAAGTCCGAGCAGTCCACGTGCACCTGGCGGTTGAGGAACGACGACGGGACCAAGGTCGAGTTCCTCACCGGCGCAGACAACGGCACCTGGAACGGGTCGTACCTCAAGATCACCGACAGCTCCGGCACGGTCTACTACTTCGGCCTCAACCACCTGCCCTCCGCGTCCGGTACGCCGACCAGCACCGGCCCGGAGAGCAAGTCGGCCTGGACGGTTCCGGTCTACTCGCCGAACGCGGGTGACCCGTGCTACGACGCGGCCAAGGCCAAGGGCTCCTGGTGCCAGACGGCATGGCGCTGGAACCTCGACTACGTCGTCGACGCCCACAACAACCTGACCACCTACACCTACGCGCCGGAGGCCAACTGGTACGCCCGCGGTGGCGGCCAGAACCGCGGCAGTGGTGTGAACTCCTCGTACACCCGCGGCGGCACGCTCGCCTCGATCGGCTACGGGCAGCTGCTCTCCGATCAGCTCGGTGCGAACGGTGCCCATCAGCCCGCCGCGAAGATCGACTTAGAGACGGGCGAGCGCTGCGTCTCGGGCGCGGCGGCCTGCGACCCCGCGCAGCGGACCTCGGCCAACGCGGCCAACTGGCCGGACGTGCCGCTCGACAAGCAGTGCGCCGAGCAGGGCACCTGCTCCAGCTACGGACCGACCTACTGGTCGACCAGGTGGCTGAACGCCGTCACCACCTCGATCCGCTCCGGCGGCTCGTACCGCCCGGTGGACCGCTACGAGCTCACGCACACGTTCAAGAAGCCGGCCAATTCCGATGAGAACACGCAGATCCCGTGGCTCCAGGCGGTCAAGCGCATCGGCAAGGACACCTTCAACGGGCAGACCGACCAGGCCTTGCCGGAGGTCACCTTCGCGGACCTGATGCTGCCCAACCGGGTGGACGGCCTCGTTCCGGCCCGCCCGCGCTACTACCGGCCGCGGATCGAGGTGATCACCGTCGAGACCGGTGGCACGATCGCGGTGGACTACAACCGCGAATCGTGCATGCGCACCACGGGCAAGATGCCGTCCTCGGCGGACGGCAACACCATGAGCTGCTACAACGTGAAGTGGTACGACACGGGTATGGCCGCGATGGTGGACGACTGGTTCCTGCGCTACCCGGTCGCCTCGGTGACCGTCGACCCGAACTCCAATCTCATCGCCGGCTCGGCCACCAAGGTCACCGCCTACGAGTACGGACCGGCCGCCTGGCACCGCAACGACGGCGCCCTGGTGGACGACAAGTCCCGCACCTGGGACCAGTTCCGTGGCTACGCCAAGGTGACCGCCGTGACCGGCTCGGGCAAGGACGGCGCGAAGTCCAAGACGTCGACCAGCTACCACCAGGGAATGGACGGCGATCTGAAGGCGGACGGATCGGCCCGCTCGGTGACGGTATCCGGGCCGACGAGCGGCGGCCGCCGCGACGACGACTGGCTGTCCGGCCGGGTGCTGGAGAGCGACGTCTACGTCGACGCCGACGCGGCCGCACCCGAGGCGTCCACCGTGAACACCAGCAGTGGCCCGGTGACCACCGCGACCCACAAGCGGCCCGGTCTGCCGGACCTCGTCGCCCGGTACGCGGCCACTACCTCGACCAGCACCTCGACCAGCCGGACCACCACCGGAACCCGGGCCACCTCGACGGTGACCACCAGTGACCCGGCGAACGGCAACCGGATCAAGACCAGCCTCAGCACCGCGGACGGCACGCCCGACGTCTGTGTCCGCAACTCCTACGCCACCGGCGCGAACCCGCACATGACCGGCCTGGTGTCCGAGGCGCTGACCGTCTCCGGCGCGAACGCCTGTACGGCGACGCCGACCGCGGCGAACACCGTCTCCAGCGCCCGTACGCTGTACGACGGTGCGGCGTTCGGCTCTGCGGGCGCCAAGGCGGAACCGACCGGTGCGCAGGTGCTGGACCGCTACGACGGCTCCGGCGCGGCTCAGTTCGTGACCACCGGCACCTCGGCCTACGACGTCTACGGCCGCGCCACCAGCGCCACCGACGTGACGGCCACCGACAGCGCCAATCCGAACGGCGCCACCGTGACCACGACCTACGGCTCAGCGAACCCGGGCGAGCTGCCCAACCGGACCGTGACCGGCACCCCGGCCCCGGCGGGAGCGCCCGACGCCGGAGCCAAGCGCAACACCACCACCACGCTGAACCCGGCCCGTGCGCTGCCGATCGCCACCACCGACCCCAACGCCCGTACCGTCACCCAGTCGTACGACTCCCTCGGTCGACTCAAGGCGGTCTGGACCCCGGGCCGTGCGACCAGTGCGAGCGCCAACTACACCTTCGACTACACCGTGGACGGCACAGCCCGGCCGTCCACCGTCACCAGCCGGACGCTGCGCTCCAACGCGAGCTACGCGGTCTCCACCCAGATCATGGACGGCCTGGCCCGGACCATCCAGACCCAGGCCAGCCCGGCCATCTCCGCGTACCACGGCCGACTGCTGACAGACACCTTCTACGACTCGCAGGGCCGCACCAACCGGACCTTCAACACCCACTACGACGACACCGCCGGTCCGAACACGGTCCGATTCAACGCGATCCCCGCCGAGGTCCCCGGCCAGACCTCCACCGCCTTCGACGGCATGGGCCGACCGGTGAGCACGCAGTTCATCGCCCTCGGCGTGCTGCAGAACACCACGACCACCGCCTACCCGGGCGCCGACCGGGTCGACGTGTCGCCGCCGGCCGGTGCCACCGCGACCAGCACCCTCTCGGACGCCCGCGGCCGCACCAGCCAGCTGTGGCAGTACAAGACGCCGTCCGCTACCGGCAAGCAGGCCGACGCCGACGTCACCACGTACACCTACACCCCGAGCGGTCAGGCCGCGACGCGAGTCGACGCCGCCGGGAACAGTTGGAGCTACGGCTACGACCAGCGCGGCCGTCAGGTGAAGGCCGACGACCCGGACACCGGCGTCTCGACCCGCACCTACGACAGTGCGGGCCGCATGGCCACCACCACGGACGCGCGCGGTCAGTCGATGGCGCTCACCTACGACCTGCTCGGCCGCAAGACCGGCACCTACAACGGCACGGTCAACCCGGCCAACCAGCTCACCGGCTACACCTACGACACCGTCGCCAAGGGCCAGGCCGCCAGCTCCACCCGGTACGTCGGGGGCGCCGGCGGAGCGGCCTACACCAAGGCCGTCACGGAGCTGGACCCGGCATACCGGCCGACCAAGTCCACCGTGTCGATCCCCGGCAGCGAGATCGGCAAGACCGGGCAGGCGACCTACGAGTACGAGACCGTCTACGACCCGATCACCGGCGCCGTGACCACCGAGTACCGGGCCGCCGTCGGCAACCTCGCCTACGAGTCGATCGGCTACAACTACGAGATCTACGGCCTGCTGCACGACATGGGCGGGGCCGACGACACCTATCTCCGTCAGTCCGACTGGGACGCCTACGGACGCAACATCCGTTCCACCGTCAACCCGTTCGGCTGGCAGATCGTCACCACCAACACCTACGACGTGTCCACCGGACGTCCGCTGACGCAGTACGTCGACAAGCAGACCTCCACCGACGGCACGGTCCAGAACACGACCTACGCCTACAACCAGGCCGGCCGGATCACGGCGATCCGGAGCATCCCGAACAACACCCCGGCCGCCACCGACCTGCAGTGCTTCTCCTACGACTACCTGGGCCGCCTCACCACCGCGTGGAGCGACACCGGGCGGCTCGACCAGCCCACCCCGTCCCTGGCAGGCCAGGGGGCCTGCGCCAACTCCACTCCCACCAGCGGGGCTTCGGCGCCTTCGAAGACGACGGTGGGTGGCAACGCCGCCTACTGGCAGGACTACACCTACGATCTGACCGGCAACCGCACCAAGCTCGTCGACCACAACCCGGCCGGAGACCAGTCCAAGGACGTGAAGGTCGACCAGACCTTCCCGACCCCCGGCACCCGCAACACGCCGACCACTGCGGCCGGCACGGGCGGCGGCACCGGCGGCCCGCACGCACTCGCCGGCGGCACGTACACCTACGGCTCGGCCACCGCCCCCCAGGGCATCGACGAGTACGACGCGGCCGGCAACACCACGAAGATCAACAACCCCAACGGCATCAAGATCCTCAACGCCGGGTCCGTCCTCAAGTCCGGTGAGAGCGTGCGCTCCAACAGCGTCCGACTCGCCATGCAGGACGACGGCAACCTGGTGCTCAGCTCGCTGCGCACCGGCCAGGTCCTCTGGTCCACCAACACCCAGAACCACCCGGGAGCCTGGGCCACCATGCAGGACGACGGCAACTTCGTCGTCTACGACTCCCAGCGCGTCGCGCTCTGGTCCTCGCAGACCTGGGCGGGTAACGCCAGCGGCTACTTCGCGACCGTCCAGGACGACGGCAAGTTCATCGTCTACGCGCCCGGTTGGAATTCCAAGTGGGGCACCTCCACCTGGAACGCCGCCGACTCGGCCAACGCCTCCACGCTGACCTGGGACGTCGAGGGCAAGCTCGCCTCACTCGCCCAGGGTTCGGCCGTCACGACGTACGTCTACGACGCCGACGGCAACCAGCTGATCCGCCGCAACCCCGGCAAGGTCACCGTCAACCTCGGCGGCGGCGACGAACTCACCTACGACACCGGTACCAAGACCAGCACCGGTACCCGCTACTACAGCATCCCCGGCGGGATCACCCTGGTCCGCGAGAGCCCGACCAAGCTCACGTACCAGTTCGCCGACCACCACGGCACCAACACCCTGTCCATCGGCCGCGACAGCCTCGTCGAGACCCGCCGCCCCACCGACCCCTTCGGCGCCCCCCGCGGCACCACCTCCAGCACCACCGCCTGGGCCGGCGACAAGGGCTACGTGGGAGGCCTCAAGGACGACGCCACCGGCTTCACCAACCTCGGCGCACGCCAATACCAGCCCAGCACCGGCCGCTTCCTCAGCCCGGACCCACTGCTCCTGCCCAACGACCCGCAGCAGTGGAACGCCTACGTGTACAGCAACAACGACCCGGTCAACAAGACCGACCCCACCGGCATGGCCCTGGAGGAGTGCGCCAGCGGGATGGCCAAGTGCTCCAACATGGGCACCAAGATCGAGGGCGAGGGCGAGAACTACCAGAAGATCGTCGCGCAGATCCAGGCGCAGGCCGGCGCACGGCGGGACGGGTACGAGCGCTTTCTGCAGCACCAGTCGACGGCAAAGAATTCGAAGTGGGTTGGCACGGCGCCCAGCACGGAGGAGATGGAGAGGAGCATGCGGCAGATGCGGCGTGCTACGGGACTGGAGCTGGAGAAGGACTACATCGCGAAGTCGCCCTACCCGACCTCGCTGCAGGAAGGACAGTCCACGATCAAGATTGGCAAAGTCAACACCGCCGAGATGGATGTCTGTGCTGCCCTCAACGCCATCACTTGCCTCGACGCCTGGGGAATCAAGGATTGGTCGGAGGAGATGGTCGCTAAGGAGTATCCGGGAATCGGGGATAGGGACGACCGTGTCAACTCCTTCCGGCACCTCATGTGGCAGGCGCGACTCTCCTACGAGCAAGGCGCGGAGAATGCCGAACACTGGGCAATCGCACACGAGGCCTTCGGGCCCAAGCCGGACCTTTCCGACTACAACTACCGAGACCATCTCTCGGATCTGGTGAACAATGCCCGCGGTCGGAACATTGGCGTCGAGGCCAGCAGGTACGGGAATGGGAATAGTCGAGACCAAGCCATGCAGTACATCCTTGAGGCTGTCAGGGCGGATATCAGGAACGGGCTCTATGCCCGGAGGGATGACTTCCTGCCGGAATAGGGTTAAACACCACAAGTAAGTAAGTGAGGCCGGGCTGGTATAGCGCCAGCCCGGTCTCGCACCAACTTTGAAAGGCTGGGAAGCTGTGGCTGGTCGATGGAAGCACCTGAAGTCCCGGGAGGGCGTTGTCCTGCTCGTGGGTGTCCTGCTGATCGCGGGTCTGGCGGGGTATTTGAAGGTCCGGTCGGGCGGGCCGGATCCGAAGGACTACGTGGGGCGTTGGGCGTCGCGGGACGAGGTGATCGAGCTGCGGGAGGGGGGCCGGCTCGGTGAGGTGCGGCTCGACGGGTACTTCTGCGCGAAGGATCCCGTCGGGCAGGGTGCGGCGTTGGGGGAGTACCAGGGGAGTTGGCGGGCCGGGAGTGTGGACGACGCGGGGTCGGGGGTCTTCGTGGTGCTGCGGGACTACTACTCCGGGGGTGACTGCGAGATCTATCTGCAGGAGGAGCGAAAGGGAGCGGTGGTCAGTCTGGGTGGTCAGCCGCGGGGGAGCGCGCAGCGGGTCTTCTCCAGGGCGTAAAGGCTCGAAGAACGATGGCTCCAGCACCGGGTGTCAGGGATGTCAGGATTCGGGCGGTGACGTTGGGATGTCGTCAGGGTGGTGGGTGGGTGTCGACTCTTCCGCTGCCTGATGTGCCTGGTCCCACTGGTGGTTATCGCAATGCGCCTACCGGGGGCCGCCGTACGGCGGCCTGGCGGTGCCGGCGATGCCGGCTCTGGACGGGGTGCTGGTGGTCGACTTCGCGCTGGTCGGCAAGGTCGGGGCGGTTGGAGGGGCAGACGAAGCTCGCCTCACTCGCTCAGGGTTCGGCCGTCACGACGTACGTCTACGACGCCGACGGCAACCAGCTGATCCGCCGCAACCCCGGCAAGGTCACCGTCAACCTCGGCGGCGGCGACGAACTCACCTACGACACCGGTACCAAGACCAGCACCGGTACTCGCTACTACAGCATCCCCGGCGGGATCACCCTGGTCCGCGAGAGCCCGACCAAGCTCACGTACCAGTTCGCCGACCACCACGGCACCAACACCCT